>JBEDAD010000184.1:0-5088 GCA_041177985.1 Bacteroidota bacterium
ACCAATCTTTGGAACGAACATGGAGTTCGACGTTTCCAACCCAAAGTAAACCATCAATTTCTACTTTTGCATTGAGAAAATCTGGCCCACTTTCATATGCGTTATAATCGCCTTGGTAAACTACTTTAAAATTTTCGCCAGTTGTAAGTTTCATTTTATGGAATGGTATTAATTTATATTTCCATAAATAGTGCAGGTATATTTCCTTCATTTGTATTGGTTAGGTACATGAAGATACAAAAAAAGCGCTGAATAAATCAGCGCTTTTCAACTATTTCTAGTTTATTTCTTATGGGTACTTAACAAATTTCAAATAATCCAGATTTGCTGGCGGAGCCGTAGCAGGATTAAAGTCCATACTTAGTATTTTACCTTCCGTACGTCTGTTATACTGGTGCAGCATATCAAATATAACTTTATTCGAACTAAAGCTATTAATGTAAGCTTCTGTTAAGACAATTGTTTCGATACCTTTCATATCATTTGGTTGAGAAGCTAAAAACACATCTCCATTTTTCCAAATTGTTCTAGGCTCCAATTCACCTTTTCCAACTGGCTTGATTCTTCTTGGATCTAATCCTTTTGTTTCAACCAAATACTTGTAGCATGCTTTAGCACGATTTTCAGATAATTTCTGGTTAGCATCATCTTTACCACGCGAATCCGTATGCGAACTTAATTCTAGAACCATTCCTGGGTATTCAGTCAACAGATTGTAAACGAATAAAAGCGAATCAGGTGAATTAATGGTAGAATCAACTAAAAGTGACCATTGGTTAAAAGGGTATCGTACCTCTGGCAATCGAATGGTTTTCTTTGGTAACAATGCCATTTCTATGATAAAATTTTGATCGTAATTTAATCCAACAGTTGTTAGCTGAGATCCTTTTTTGTCTTCGTGGTAACCTTCTTTGGAAATTGAAATTGTATAGGATGTTTCTTCTTTCACATACCTAACATTATCTGGTTTTTTATCCCAGAAAACAGATCCTGATTTGTTTGTAAAACCTTCCCATGTAGTATTATCGGAACCTTTCACGACAACTTTAACATCTTGTATTTTCTTTGCTTTATCGCCAAGTTCAGAAACAATAACTTTTAAGTCGAAAAGATTTGGAGGCAACTCGTACATGTAAATATCTGGGTTGAACTTTCCATTTGGATCTTTTCTTTCAGATGTGAAGTATCCTTTTTTCTCAGACAATTCATATAAACCATAATCGTTATTCTCAGAATTTATTGGAAAACCAAGATTAGTAGGGTTTTCCCATTTCATCTGATCACCAACTTTTGCAGCTTTTACGATATCCAATCCGCCAAGGCCAATTATACCATCTGTTGCGTAATATAAACTACCATCTTTTCCAAACGTCGGGAATAACTCATTACCTGCTGTATTTACTTCCGGACCCATATTTTTTGGTTCTTTCCACGTTTTGTTCTTTTTATCATAGGTTGTGAACCACAAATCACGGCCACCAAAACCACCTGGCATATCAGAAGCAAAAATCAAGAAATTTCCATCATCTGAAACACAAGGATGACCAAGAGAAATAGAATCATTTTCTTTCAGATTAAGTTTTTCTGGAGCATCCCAACCGTCTTTACCTTTCATTTCAGCTGTCCAAATATCACAACCAAGATTCATTTTCTTCTCGTTTGGACAACGTGTAAAGAACATTGTTTTTCCTCTACCGTCAAATGCTACTGAACCTTCATGTGCTTCTGTATTGATTAAACCCGATGCATCCGCTAATTTTGGTTCTCCCCAGTTTCCTTTTTTATCCACTTCGCTTACCCAAATATCCATGTATTTTTGACAAGATATTGGATCTGTTTCGTTTCCTGTACTTCCCGAGCGACTAGAAACGAAATACAATTTTGTTTCCTTTCTATCTGCAAACATTGGAGACATGTCAAATTCCTTTTTATTTATTGCAGTTTGGTTGGTAACAACGTGACGGGATTTATTTGCTACAAAACTTTTAGAATCCTTACACGATTTTATACCAACATCAGCTCTTGTATCCTTAGGGACCAAAGATTTGAATGCTTCATAACTTTTTTGAGCTTTTTCAAAATCCCCCATCATTCTTAGCATTTCTGCGTTGTAATAGTGTATTTCTGGAATAACTTCTTGATAGTCTAATAATAATGCGCGATCGTACCACTCATTTGCCTCTCTAAAACGATCTGTAAATCTATAACATTCTGCAGTTTTAAAAGCCATTCCCGCTTTCTGCATTTTAGCCTGGTTACCTTTTCGAGTTAGCTTAGTATATGCCAATGCACATTTATCAGCTCCTTCACAATATTTTTCACTAGTAAAGTAATTTTCTGCTTCTAAAACGTATTTGTTTTGGGCAAAAGATAGCCAAGAAAGACTAATAAAAACAAGAGGTAAAACTAATTTGTAGTACATATAATCTTTTTTCAATTGATATTAAAGTAACGAAGAAAGCAAATAATTATTAATTAACAACTATTCCAATTAAAAAAACTTTAATCTTCTTTCCTGTTGGATGGTAAAAATAAAGAAACTTCTTGAAACTTTGAGATAAATACAGACGCAACTTTATGGAATTATTAACAACCGTTTAATCGCTTCCGTTTCTCAGGCTTCTTCCTCTTCGTGAATCGCGTAATTTCGCCATTTCTCAAGAATCGTCTCAAATCCTTGCGGCAATTGTGAGTTAAATCGCATATATTCCTTGGAAACCGGATGTTCAAACCCAAGTGTTTTTGCATGTAGTGCTTGTCCTGGAATTAAATCGAAGCAATTTTGTATGAATTTTTTATACTTGGATGTAATTGTTCCACGCACGATTGAATCCCCGCCATATTCATTATCATTGAACAATGGATGTCCAATATGCTTCATGTGCGCTCGAATCTGGTGCGTACGTCCTGTTTCCAATCGACACTCCACCAATGTCACCAAACCAAAACGTTCTATAACACTATAATGTGTAACGGCATGTTTTCCATGTTCTCCATCGGGAAAAATAGCCATTACCTTTCTATTTTTCAAAGATCTTCCAATGTGTCCAGTAACGGTTCCGTCTTCTTTTACATTTCCCCAAACCAAAGCATGGTAGCGGCGTTCTGTTGTTCTGTCATAAAATTGTTTAGCCAGAAGACTTAATGCTGTTTCCGTTTTTGCGACAACCATCAGGCCGGTTGTGTTTTTATCCAAACGATGCACCAAACCAGGTCGACCAAAATAATCTTCAATCCGCGAGGGAAGGTTGTCAAAATGGAAAACCAAGGCATTGACCATTGTTCCGGTATAATTGCCATATCCTGGATGCACAACCATATTCGATGGTTTATTTACAATAACTAAAGACGCATCTTCGTAAGCAATTTCAAGTGGGATGTCTTGAGCAATTAATTCGATTTCACGAACTGGATAAGGAAAAACGACCGATACTTCATCGTGCGGTTTGATCTTATAATTTTGTTTTACCGCTTTGCCACCAACTAAAATATTTCCGTTTTTGGCAGCAACTTGAATTTTGTTTCTGGAAGTTCCAGGTAATCGATCCAATAAAAACTTGTCAATTCTTATAATTTCTTGTCCTGGATCAGATTTAAATCGAAAATGTTCAAAGAGTTCTTCTTCGTCAATTTCAACTTCCTCGTTTGTTTCATTCATTAATTCTTGACGATTTTATAGACTTGTTCTGTTCCGATTATTTTGAAGAAATACATGCCATTTGGATAATTTTGTAAGGAAATTGTTTCTTCCGTTGAACGCAGTATTGTTTCCCCGATCATATTCAGGACTTCCACTCCTGCATAATTTCCGTTAACCATTCGAATGGTTACATCATCGGTCGTTGGGTTAGGAAATAAGTGTGCCGACACGGTATTCGATAATTCTGCGGTGTTCAAAGAAACGTCCAAATTAGTGGAGACGATTGGGCGAATCATAACGGATCCAGAAATAGCCGATTGGTTCCAAGTAACGCCATTGTTTATGCTGTAGAATGTTTTGTCGGAATTATCGAGATTTAAATCCAAGCCAATATTTAATCGCTCAGCATCGAATTGTCGCCAACCAACAAAAAACGTATTTCCACAAGCAACTTTCATCGTGTCTTCAAAATAATACGGAATAAATTCATTGCGCTGTGTGCCATAAATTGGACTTCTTGGGAAGAAGACATTGTCTTCGTATAGCACTGCACCTGGCACGCCACCATTATCTGCCCAAACTGTGAGTAGAAATAATTTATCAGAAACATCGTTAACGGTTGGCGCAAAATGCATCAATAAACCAATCAACGAATCGGCTTCGTATGCAGTATATTTAACTGCTAATCTTGCTTGTGTGGATGTTGGGCCATACGCTTTTTCAGCACTTCCATCGTCGTAACTGTAATAATTGGAGAAATATTGGTGACTAAACGTAGAGTCGTTTCCTGCGAAATTTGGAAATTGAGCCGAAGCGGTAGTTAACACATCAAATGTTTGATCGTTTCCAGACTTAGAAATATCGAAAACATAACCGCCAGATAAATCGTGGAAGGAAGAATACGTTGTTTGCGGTCCGTAGTTAATATTCCCGCCAGATAACACCGTGCCATTCAACAAAAAGGTTCCTTCAGTTGTTCCAGAATAACTTATTTTCACTTCTCCGTCTTGATTATTTTCGGGTAAATTACTCCCGTTATGCACAACAATCCGAGTCGCTTGATTCATTTTGTCAAGCGGATTGTTCACAAAATGATCCCATGGAACAGAAGTGTATGTATTAAGTAAACTTCCAGTTGGATAGACAAATGCAAAGTCTTTGAATAATGTATCTTGGTAACCAGAAAATTTGCGCAAATGCACATAATCAATATGAAAATGATCCAAATTACCTGCTAATGAACCGTAATTTTTGAACCTAAACTGAAACCCTTTTTTGAAATACAATGGATCTTCTAATCGGACATGACCAACTGTAAATTCTTCTGGTGAAAGCCCAACTGGTGAAACGCTCCAAACCCTGTTCCATTGATCGTAATCTTTGGCGTAAAACTCGAGCACTAAGGAATCCATGCTTTCAGGAATATCACCAAAACCTCCAATTTGGTA
>JBEDAD010000185.1:0-3095 GCA_041177985.1 Bacteroidota bacterium
ATTGAAAACTCCTCCATTCCACTGATAATAGATCGGCTTTTTTCCCTCACTCTATATTCCGTTTTGGCACTAATCAGCATCGGATTTCTATTTTATACCTACTTTATAGTAACACGGGAAGTGATTTTATTGCATAAAAGGTTGCAAAATAGTGGTTCGCAACTGGCAATGGTTTCCTTTTTTGCAGGAATTGGATTCTTTTTGTACGAAATCAATTTTGGACACCAATTATTGTTTGCGTCTATTTTTCCACTTCTATTACTCGGTTTATTGGTGTACACAATCTACCGCGATAAACGCTCGTTTCAACTGGGTTTCGGAATGATTTTTCTAGTTCTTTTCTCCTTGGTTTCAGTTTTGAATCTGGCAGAATTTAACAAAAGAAAAGAAAAAAGCGAACGGGAACTATACGCCAATCAGCTTGCAACAGAGCAAGATATTGTGACAGAAGTGGAATACGCCTCTATTACAGAAAAAGTGAAAAGGGATAACTTTCTTTTGAATTTTATTAAAACCAAGAATAATATTGGAAAATCTGATTTTGAGGCAGGATTGGAGAGAAGAATCTTTCATGGCTACTGGGAACGGTATGAAATGAACTTCAACCTCTTTGATACCAATGGCGTCTCTTTTATTACGGGTGTTGAAAATCAAAAAAACGTCTATGATGAGTTAAATGAAATCGTGAGAAAACATGGTCAAATTTCTGAAATAGACACTAATATTTTCTTTATCAGCGATTATACTGGACAATACAGCTATATCATTCGCCAACCTATTTACAGCGATAGCGCAGCTGCAATTTTATTCTGCACCTTAAAATCAAAAAAAATTCCGGAAGAAATTGGATTTCCACGCTTGTTAATCTCCTCCAAAGCACAAGTTTTTGAATCTTTGGAGAATTATTCTATTGCCAAATACCACGAGAATCGCTTGGTTACAAAATATGGTGGTTTTAATTATCCATCCTCTGAACTCCCAATGAAAACATGGTCAAATGAAGGAAACGGATACTACAACCAAGATGGATACAACCATTACATTCTAGAAAAATCAAAAAATGATGCGGTTGTACTTTCCAGTAAAAACTATACTTGGATAGAGTTACTTACTTCCTTTTCCTATTTGTTCAGTTTTTATGGCATTTTATTGCTGCCGCTCTTATTTCAGTTCAATACGACTTCCATTTTCAAACGAACGCTGACATTGGCGGTGAAAATTCAGTTACTATTAATCGGTTTGGTCTTTGTTTCTCTTCTCGCGTTTGGATGGGGAAGCGGTATTTTTGTGCGCAATCAATACAACGAGTATACCAATTTTGTGATTCGTGAAAAGTTGGCTTCTGTAGATATCGAACTACGCGGTAAACTTGGATCTTCGGATAGCCTTTCGATTCATGAAAATGGGAACTATGTAGCCTTTTTATTGCAGAAATTCTCTAAAGTCTTCGTTACGGATATAAATTTCTACGATGTGAAAGGTCAAATCATTGGATCTTCGCGTCCGAAAGTTTTTAACATGGGTTTATTGAGCGAACAGATGAATCCGACTGCTCTGCATGCATTTATAATTCAAAATAAAAGCGAATTTGTTCATGAGGAAAAAATTGGGAAATTGAATTTTGCTTCGGCTTATTTACCCTTCTACAACCACGAAGCGAAACTTTTAGGATTTGCAAATTTGCAGCATTTCGGCAAACAAAAAGAATTTGAGAATCAGATACAGAAATTCTTAGTTGCAATTATCAATGTATTCATGCTTCTTCTTGCAATTTCAATTGTTTTAGCAATTTTTATTTCCAATTGGGTAACAGCACCATTGCGCATTTTGCAAGAAAACTTTTCTAAAATTCGATTCGGGAAATACAACCAGCAAATTTCATACGACAAAGAAGATGAGATTGGCGCTTTGGTAAAAGACTACAACCAAAAACTGCAGGAACTTGAATATACAGCGCAGCAACTTGCGCAAAGTGAGCGGGAATCTGCGTGGCGAGAAATGGCGAAACAAGTTGCACACGAGATTAAAAATCCATTGACGCCAATGAAGCTTAGTATCCAGCATTTGTTGCGTGTATATGACCCAAATGATCCGAATTCTGAACAAAAATTGAAAAAAGTTGCCACTTCCATCGTTGAACAAATTGATGCTTTAACTAGAATTGCCAACGAATTTTCAAACTTTGCAAAGATGCCGCGTCCGCAAGAAGTGACCTTGGATTTAATTCCGATTATTGAAAATGTACTGGAAGTATTCAAAGAAGAAGCAACTTGCGAAATTAAATTGGTAAGCGATTTAGAGTCCGTTTTGGTAAATGCCGATAAGGATCAAATGATTCGAACGTTCAATAACTTACTGAAAAATGCCATTCAATCCATACCAGAAGAAAGTGCTGGAAAAATCACAATCTATGTGGAGCGGGTGCAAGAAAATGTTCGGATTTCGATAAAAGATTCAGGAACAGGAATCCCGAAAGATCAAATAGATAAAATTTTTGTTCCCTATTTCACCACTAAAACTGGGGGAACCGGATTGGGATTAGCAATGGTAAAACAAATAATTGAAAACCATAACGGAACGATTACTTTCGAAACACGCGAAGGAGAAGGAACAATTTTTACCATCTTCTTGCCAGAAGCAACCGAAAATCAAATCCCAGAAGTATACATTTGATAGGATTATCCTATGAAACGAGTAAGAAAATTATAATTAGAACATCAATTAACACACTAATTGCAGCGATAGAAAGAATCCATTTCATGGGCGAAACTGCCAACAAAAGACTTAAAGTTGCCATAGTTGGAACAACTATCATACTTAATAAAAATGTGCTTTTGACAGCCCCTAAACCAACAGCGACGCCTCCAAGGCAGCCAACGATTGTTAATATCACAAAAATTAATCCGAAGCGGTTAAATTCTGAAGCGTTAAAAAGGCTGTCTAATTTACTAATCGGGTGTTTCGAAGTACTTGTATTTGTGCTCATCGTTTAAAAATTTGGAATTATTAGACAAAGATCCACCCTTTTGGGCAAGGATTAAATGAGTTTAAATAGAAAATTTCCTGATAATTATCAGTAAAACAAAGCAAAATAT
>JBEDAD010000186.1:0-7600 GCA_041177985.1 Bacteroidota bacterium
GATAGTGCAGGATTGCAGCGGGAAACAACACTAAAAGAAGCTTGGATTGAAATTGCACCGGGAAAAAGTTCGTATTCCAGAGCCCGTGAGTACAATAATGTTTCCATGTATTACAACAGCTGCTACAAACCTTGTTTGGTTAAAGTATTCCAAAATGGAAATTTAATTCACGAAGACAGCTTGATAAAAGATGGAAAAGCGCATTCCATGGACTTAAATTTCCCAGCGACTCCAGGAAAACTAAAATTTGTTTTTTCTACTGCTGTGAGTCCTACCATAAGTGGTTTTTCCTTGGAAGGTGATTTTGGTGTACAAGTTAGTAATATCGGCATGCGTGGCTCTAGCGGAACCATATTTGGTTCAATGGATCAAAGTCTTTTGTCGAAAATGTATGCGGAATTAAACACAGAATTGATTCTAATGCAATTTGGCGGAAACTCTGTCCCATTCTTTAAAGACAGTAGTTCCGTTAGATCGTATGCAAATTCCTTTAAAAGTCAATTAAACACGATTAAGAAATTACGTCCTTCCGCTGCGATTTTGGTTATTGGACCTAGCGACATGTCAAAATTAGAAAATGGTGTTTTTGTAAGTTATCCTTATTTATCCTATTGCGTTGCGCAAATGAAAAAGGTCACGCTGGAAGTTGGCGGCGGCTATTGGGATCTTTATGCTGCGATGGGCGGTAAAAACTCAATGCCTTCATGGGTAGAAAAAGGACTTGCTGGAAAAGATTACATTCACTTTAGCAACCAAGGAGCAAGTATTATTTCCCAACTTTTCTTTGATGCATTTGCGGCAGAATTTGCAAAATGGCAATTAAAAACAATCCGATAAATTCCGTGCATTTTGGTTCTTAAAGCAATTGGTTTTTTACTGTTTCTTTCACTGGTCTTTTCGTTCAAGGCGCAGGAACAAGAAAACGAGCCAATTTCCGACTCGCTGAATATGTATTGTTTTCCGGATTATGCTATTTTAGATTCTACTATTGCAAGTAGGTATCCATTTATGGCAATTGAAAAAAATAATTTTCAGTTTTTCACTGCTAAGAGTCCAAATTGGGAACATTTCTACCATGAATTCAATGCGATGGTGAATCAAAAGGATAGAAAATTAAATTTTTACCATCTTGGAGGTTCGCACATTCAAGCGGATATTTACTCACATGATTTCCGAAGTTTTTTACAATCCAACTGGTCAGATATTTCCGGTGAACGAGGAATTGTGTTTCCTTTTGATTTGGCAAACACCAATAATCCTGCGAATTATTTTTTCTCCTCTCCAAACCATTGGACAGCGTATCGAAGTATCAGCCAGCGACCAGAAACAATTGATTATGGACTGATGGGAGCAGCATTAATTTGCAAGGATTCCCTTATTACTATTTATTTTAGACACGACAGATCGAATGTGAAACCGCCATTTTCTAGCATTCGTATTTACCACAATAAAGGAGAATTGCCATTTGATTTGCAGTTTGGTGAAGCTGAATTATTAGTGAATCGGGTGGAACATAATTTGGAAATTGGGTTTACCGATGTTTATTTCACTGATTTAATTGACACCTTAGACCTTCAATTTTCCAGAAATACAGAAGAAGTTTTAGGCTTAGAGATTTATGGTTTTCAATTCATGAATAGCGATCCTGGAATTTCGTATACCTCTATAGGAATCAATGGCGCAGGACTCTACACCTACTTGGCGAATGAAAATTTTGAAGAACAATTAAGCATGTATCCACCAGACTTTTTCACTTTTTCTGTTGGAACAAATGATGCAAATGTTCCATACGACAAATTTGATCCACAAGTATACAAGCGAAATTTGGAGAAAATGATGAAAATTGTTTTGAAGGCTAATCCCAAATGCGCAATACTCCTTACGGTTCCAAATGATTCGTATTACCATAGAAAGTATTTAAATAGAAATATTGCGCGTCAGCGAGAAGTAATTATAGAATTAGCGGAAGAATACCAGCAGCCGGTTTGGGATGTTTATGGATTAATGGGGGAATTAGGATCTTCTAAAGTATGGTTTAAAAATGGACTTATGCAAAGCGACATGGTACATTTTACGTCCGTCGGATATCATTTGAAGGGTGATTTGCTGATTGATGCTTTTGTAAAATACCTCGGGCAGATGAAACAAATAGATGAATTAAAAAAAATTAAATAAATGGATCGTTTTTGGCAAATATTTTCTTTCAATGATAAAGAACCACTGATTTTTTCACAACTCGACTTTTGGTTGTTTTTCTTACTCGTTATGGTTGTTTTTTCAGCGATACACAAGTTCTTTTTGGTGCGAAGTATTTTCTTGACCGCAATCAGTATTTTCTTTTATTTCAAAGCATCGGGGCTATTTATTATCCTCCTTGGCCTGAGTTTAATTGGAAATTATTTTTTCGGTAATTGGGTACATAAGGCTAAATCGCAAAAATCGAAGAAATGGCTAATTGGAATCGCAGCGTTTTTGAATGTCACGGTACTTGCCTATTTCAAATACGCCTACTTTTTTACAGATTCCTTCAATGAAATGTTCCACACAGATTTCCAGATTTTCAACCATTTATCCTATTGGGGCAATAGTTTTTTTGATGGAAATTACTTTGCTGTAGATCAGATAATCTTGCCAATTGGACTTTCCTTCTTTACGTTTCAAAGTATTTCGTATTTCATAGATATTTACCGCAAAGAGGTTGAACCCGTATCTAACTTCTTTGACTACACCTTTTTTGTAACGTTTTTTCCGCATTTATTACTAGGTCCGATTGTTCGAGCAAAAGACTTTCTGCCACAAATTCGCCAACCTTATGCATTGAATAAAGACGATTTCAGCGGTGCAATCATTCAAATTGTAAAAGGTTTGCTAAAGAAAATTGTTCTAGCAGATTATATTGCTGTTCATTTTATTGACAAAGTAGTTGAAACACCAGAAGCTTTTCCAGGTTTTGTGAGTGTTCTGGCAATGTGGGGATATTCTTTACAAATTTATGGGGATTTTTCAGGTTACACAGATATTGCGATTGGATTATCGCGATTAATGGGAATCAAATTACTGGAAAATTTTAATTCACCCTATAAAGCAACAAGCGTAGCTGATTTTTGGAGAAGGTGGCACAAATCATTAGGATCTTGGCTGAGAGATTATTTGTATATTCCATTGGGTGGAAATAAAACCGGCGGAATTGGCACCTACCTTGCAACATTCATCATCTTTGTTTTCCTCATTTTTATCACGCAATGGTATGAACTTATCTTTGTATACATCGGATTAACAGCCATTTACATCTTTGGTGTTTTGGTTATTCCAAATTTCAAAAAATACGTTCACCGCGATTTAAACTTACTGATTACGATGGTTGTAGGTGGCTTATGGCATGGTGCAAGTGAAAATTTTGTGATGTGGGGAACAATGAATGGACTTGCCTTGATTCTATATAATCACTGGAAAAAAATCTCACCTTACGAAAACAAAAGTTGGTTGCTCGTACATTTCTGGAAAGTATTCCTTACGTTCAATTTTATCACCTTTACCAGAATCTGGTTCCGCTTGGAAGAGGAAGGCGCACCAATGGCAATGCTCAACCACATTTGGAATAAGTTTGGTTTTGAATGGACAACATTTGTAACCGTATTAGCTACTTATCAAAGTGTTTTTTGGGTAATATTAGTTGGATATATTCTCCATTGGCTACCACAAAATGTAAAAGCACTCTGGGAAAAACTATTCAAAAGTTTCCCTATGCCGCTTCAAGCGGTTGCTGTTGCAATTATTGTGATTTTAATGTACCAAGCTGTTTCCGATACATTCAAACCATTTGCCTATTTTGAATATTAACTTTAGATGCTGCGTTAATTTTGATCTAATTTCCGAACCATCGTTAGGATTGTAGCCATTGCTACAGTTTCTCCTGTTTCGTCGTAAACGTCCACCAAAAATTTCACAATTCCTTTGGCGATATCGTCCTCGGATTTCTTTTCTTGATCCACCTTCTCTTTAACGGTAAATCGAACACCAATTGTTGCTCCAGGATACACCGGTTTTGTAAAACGTGCATCTTCCAAACCATAATTCAGTAAGACAGGGCCTTTTTTAGGATCTACGAATAATCCAGCAGCCTTGGACAGAATAAAATAGCCATGTGCAACGCGGCGTTCAAAGATTGTTCCTTCCAAAGAAGTAGCGTCCATGTGTGCGTAGAAATTATCGCCTGAAACATTCGCAAAGTTCACGATATCGGCATCTGTAACCGTGTGTTTATGTGTAAAAACAGTTTCACCGACAACCAACTCTTCAAAATGTTGTCGGAACACGTGCGGATTAGCTTCCGGCATTTTTGCACCAACCTGAAATTGCTGCGTAATCCGAGTAATCGTCGTTGGATGTCCCTGAATTGCTGTTCGTTGTAAATAATGTAAAACACCGCGTTTTCCGCCCATTTCTTCGCCGCCACCCGCGCGACCCGGACCTCCATGCGTCAATAACGGCATTGGGGAACCGTGACCTGTAGATTCTTTTGCGCAATCTTTATTCAATACTAGAATTCGACCATGCATACTTGCTGCGCCGATTACGTATTCCATTGCTTCTTGATCATCCGGCGTTACGATGGAAGAAACGAGCGAACCTTTACCCATTTTTGCCAATTCAATAGCTTCGTCCAATGTTTTATACGGCATAACTGTTGCAACGGGTCCAAAAGCTTCTATTTCGTGAACATCTGTATTATTGAATGGATCGTTGTTACTAAATAGTATTGGCGAGAAAAATGCGCCTTTGTTTTTATCAGCCCCTACAACTTCAAAATCGTCTAGTGAACCAAAAACTATTTTCTGCGACTTCGCTAATTGTTCCACACTTGCGCGCACACTTTCTACTTGTCCGCGCGTTGCAAGTGCCCCCATTCTTACACCTTCCATGCTTGGATTACCAATTACAGTTGTAGCAAGTCGAGCAGCAATCGCTTTTTCTACCTCATCGGTCAAATTTTCCGGTACAATTATTCTTCGAACAGCCGTACATTTCTGTCCTGCTTTCACGGTAATTTCCTTCGCCGCTTCTTTTATAAATAAATTAAATTCTTCCGTTCCAGGAACCGCCTTTTCTCCCAAAATAGTGGCATTAAGAGAATCAGCTTCCAAATTGAACATGACGTTATTTTGAACAATCTGAGGAGACGATTTTAAGAGTAAACCTGTAGAAGCGCTTCCTGTAAAGGTTACCATATCTTCAGATGAAACGCTATCGAGAATTCCTCGTGCTGAACCACAAACCAATTGCAAAGCGCCTTCAGGGAGAATTTTTGATTCTATAATATCGTGCACCATAACCTCCGTTAAATAACACGTCACACCGGAAGGTTTTACGATTGCAGAAACACCAGCCATCAAATTGACTGCGATTTTTTCCAACATTCCCCAAATTGGAAAGTTGAATGCATTGATATGAATCACCACTCCTTCTCTGGGAACCATGATGTGGTGACCGATAAACGAACCATTTTTTGATAACGGAGCAGCCACACCATCCACATAATAAGGCAGATCGGGAAATTGGCGCCGAAGTGAAGCATTCGCGAATAAATTTCCAATTCCGCCTTCAATATCAATCCAGGAATCGATGCGTGTTGCACCAGTCCATGAACTTACTTCGTAATACCTTTCTTTTTTAGTCATTAGATGCAAGGCTAGCGCTTTTAGCATTCTTCCTCTTTCCTGAAAGGTCATTTTACGCAGCGCGTGTCCGCCAGTTTTACGACCATATTCCAACATTGCTGCATAATCCAAACCTATACTGGAAGCTTCACCAATCTTTTCACCTGTAATCGCGTTAAAGAGATTTGTTTCTGTCCCTTCACCATCGAACCATTTTCCTAACGCATAACTTTGATACCGTTGCATACTTTTTATTTAGAACTTTAAAATTAATGATTCTTGGAGCATAATTGCAGAAGTCTAGTAAATGATTTTTATTTTTTTTATCGACATTTTTGTATCACTTATCGATAATTTAATTACTTTTATCGAATAAATGGCGATTTTTTCTTTCAAACTGAATCTCCTACCTGAATTACAAACCTGATTTTTTGTATCATTGGTCAAGTTTTAATTGTTTCAATTATTACGAATTGTCCAATATTCGAAGTGATTTCAATTTCCACTTGGCGATTAGAATCTACTTAAAAATCAAACAAATTCAAATTGATTTTCGTTTTCTGAAACGAAGTCTAAAATTTCTTTTATTTCCTTTAAATCAAAAGAAGTAACCAATTTCATTCGGTATTCTTTAAAGTGCGCAATTCCTTTAAAATAGTTCGTGTAATGGCGTTTCATTTCAGCGATACCTAAGGTTTCTCCTTTCCATTTTACGCTCATTTCCAAGTGTTGAATAGCAGCTTCCACGCGCTCTTTTACACCAGGAGAAGGTAAATGTTCGCCAGTAGCCATAAAATGTTTTACTTCCTTAAAGATCCAGGGATAACCGATACTTGCTCTTCCAATCATGATTCCATCCACACCATATCGGTTTTTATATTCCACCGCTTTTTCCGGCGTATCGATATCGCCATTTCCAAAAATTGGAATACGCATGCGTGGATTATTTTTCACTTCGCCAATTAAAGTCCAATCTGCATCTCCTTTGTACAATTGTACGCGCGTTCTACCATGAATAGAAATGGCTTCCACACCAACGTCTTGAAGTTTTTCCGATGTACTGACAACAAATTTTGATTCATTATCCCAGCCCAAACGGGTTTTGACGGTTACCGGTAAATTCGTTTCTTTTACAATTGCATCCGTCATCCGAATGAGCTTTGGAATATCTTGCAGCATTCCCGCTCCAGCTCCTTTGCAGGTAACCTTTTTCACTGGGCAACCGAAATTAATATCGATGATATCGGGGTTTGTTTTTTCAATTATTCGTGTTGCTTCCCGCATGCTTTCAATATCGTATCCGAATATTTGAATACCGACAGGGCGCTCGTATTCGTAAATATCCATTTTCTGCACACTTTTCGCTGCATCTCGAATCAATCCTTCGGAGGAAATAAATTCCGTGTACATCAAATCTGCACCGTGTTTTTTACAAAGTGCTCGAAAAGGCGGATCGCTTACGTCCTCCATTGGAGCAAGAAGCAGTGGGAATTCGCCTAATTCTATGTCACGGATTTTTACCATGGTGCAAAGATAGGGATTTTTTGAGTGATGATTTTCTTGCAGGCAGCATTAGTCGTTGAAGATGTATTTACAAAGCAAGTAGATTGGTTTCAAAAACAAAACGAAAAAATTTGAAATTTTGTTTGAATGTTGAAGCTTGTTTAAATAAAAACGATCCGCCAAGGCGGACCGTAGTAAATGTTTTCACAACGGAATAATCCTTATTGTGATTCGCTTCAATTTGATGCTAAACTACAATTTGTTTTTTAATATTCATTCAAAAAAATAAATAATTTTAAATAACATGATATATTTTGTAAAACGTTAATAGATTACGTTCTTCTATTGCAAATTTGTCAATATTTATAAATTAAATTACTACTTTGCACTACTAAACACTATCTCATGACAAAAACAATTTTAGGACTAGATTTGGGAAC
>JBEDAD010000187.1:0-2846 GCA_041177985.1 Bacteroidota bacterium
TCAATCACTCCAGGAGAAAGTGCGTATATTTTAACATTTCTGCCGCGTTCTTTTTCTTCTAAATAAATGGCTTGTGAGAAAATATCCAACGCTGCTTTGGAAGCGCAATAGGAAGCCCAAGAAGGAATTGCACGTTTTCCTGCACCGGAGCTGATGTTCACAATGGTTAAGCCTTCAGATGGCGTAAAAGCCTTCATTATTTTTTGACACAATAGCATTGGTGCAAGCGTATTTGCGTTCAAAACGGATTGAATATCACTGCTTGTTTGCTCCGAGATTCGTTCAATCGAACCGATTATTCCAGCATTATTTATAAAAAGAACGGAAGCGGATAGTTTTCCAAAATCAAGGTTATTTACGTGTTCAAGATTCTCCAAATCACACGAAATAAATCTGAAATTTTTGTCTGTAAACGCATGTGAGCGACCAATGCCAATAACTTCTTCTCCTAAACTTAAATATGCTGTAGCAAGAGCTTTACCCAAACCTTTAGAAACTCCAGTAATAAAAACCTGCATATTCTTTAATTTTTCGAAAAGGAATTATTTCTTCTAAAGCAAATCAAATTATGCCAAAGCCATTTTTAAATCAGCAATTAAATCTTCCACATCTTCCACACCAACGCTCAAACGAATAAGTGAATCAACAACTCCCGTTTTTTCTCTTGCTTCTTTTGGAATGGAGGCGTGTGTCATCGTTGCTGGATGTCCAATCAAGGATTCCACGCCACCAAGCGATTCTGCCAACGCAAATAACTCGACTTTTTTCACAATTTCTAACGCATCTTCTAATTTGTTTCCTTTCAAGGTAAAAGAAATCATTCCACCAAAGCCGCGCATTTGCTTTTTAGCTACATCGTGGTTCGGATGGTTTTCAAATCCTGGCCAGTATACCTTTTCAATCTTTGGATGCGTTGCTAGAAAACGCGCGATTACTTCGCCATTTTCGCAATGTCTTTGCACCCGTAAGTGCAACGTTTTAATCCCCCGCAGCACTAAAAATGAATCCATCGGAGCAGTTACAGCGCCAGTGGAATTTTGAATTCGGTACATTTCTCCTGCAATTGCCTCATCGCTGCAAACCAAAGCGCCCATTACTACATCGGAGTGTCCACCAAGGTATTTTGTAACGGAATGCATAACTATATCTGCACCAAGATCCAATGGATTTTGCAAATATGGCGTCGCAAATGTGTTATCCACGCACAACATCGCATGTGCTTTTTTTGCAATGGCAGACATCGCTTCAATATCGATAATATTCATCATTGGATTTGTTGGTGTTTCCACCCAAATCATTTTCGTTTTTTCATTTACGAGTACTTCAACTGCTTTTGGGTCTTGCATGTCAACAAAGTGAAAAACAATGCCGTATTTTGCAAAAATCGTTGTAAACAAGCGGTAAGAACCACCATATAAATCATTTGTTGAAATTACTTCGTCGCCTGGATTAAGCATTTTTATAACACAATCAATCGCAGCAAGACCAGAACCAAAACAAGCACCAAATTTTCCATTTTCAATTGCTGCGATATTTTTTTCCAATGCATGACGCGTTGGATTCAAGGTTCTGGAATATTCGTATCCTTTATGGTTTCCAACACCTGCCTGAACATACGTAGATGTTTGATAAATTGGAGTCATGATTGCTCCTGTAGATTCATCAGGATGAACACCTGCATGGATTGCTTTTGTACCGAATTTCATTGCGTGCTAATTTTTTATTTACGCCACAAATGTAAGTCTTAAATTGACATTTTCGGAATTGCTAATTGACAATTTTAGAAGCGAAGAAAGTTTTCTTAATTTTAGCACGGTGAGTGAGAGTGTGAAACATACAATTATGCAATTGTTGCAGGATGCAAGTCAGTTCAATTCGAACGATGTATTGGTTGATTTGGATCACACTTCCATTGTTTTAATCGAGCAATATAGCGATCAATCGGAACGGCTGCAATTGGACTATACAGATCCAGCCATAAAATCGATTCTATCCCGTGCAACTAAAATACAAAAGGAGCAAGGCGTTTTTCCATTGTGCACGACACAGGGTTTAATTGAATGGGAGTTTAAAAATAGTATTGTTCGCTCACCGATGTTCATCTATCCATGCGAAGTTGAAATTTTAAAAGTGAATGGATTGGTTAACATTCAAGCAATTGAAGATGCTGTTTTTGTAAATCCTTTTGTTGTGAATCGTTTACAAAAAGAATTCAATATCTCACTGCCATTAGAAATTTTAACGCCAGAACAATTAACCGAATTTTTGAAGCTACAGCATTTTACTAATGTGGATCATAACCCGCGCTATTTTGGAAATTTTCACCACCATCGGTTTGAAATAATAAAGGAACTGGAGGAATTAAAGGATTTGGATTATTCCTCCGCGCTTTCAAATTTATTAGGTGACGAGAGCGCTGATTCTTCTTTTAATTTGACGTTAGGCAATGAACTACTTTTTCCTGCAGATACGGATCAGTTGAAAGTTTTCAGCTCTTTTCAAGAAAACCATACGGTTGTACAAGGTCCACCGGGAACGGGAAAATCGCAGGTACTGACAAATTTACTGGGAAAACTATTGCACCAATCTAGCTCTGCAATTGTGGTTTCCGAAAAGCGCGTTGCATTGGAAGTTTTACAGAAAAAATTACAGCAATTTGGCTTGGGCGATTTGTGCTTTATCGCAACATCGGAGACTTTAACAAAAGATATTTTAGTTGCTTTGAAAAATAGTTGGAAGGAATTGGAGCAGTCTGAACCCAAGGAGCCAAAACCAAATTTGAGGCTGTCCGAACAATATGCGGATCAGTTGCAGCAGCAATTGGATGTGCTTAATAAAGACCAATT
>JBEDAD010000188.1:0-2871 GCA_041177985.1 Bacteroidota bacterium
ACAACACTTCTTTCATTCTTCGTTAAAGAGATATAAATTTTCTTTATCGATTCTTTATCGTCTTGTGCAACTTTTGAACTTTCAATTGCTTTATCTACTTGTTGGGATAAATCCAACATGTCAGAAAACTTATTGATTTCGGGTGCATTAAATTTAAATGCAGGTTTTCCTTTCTCAACAATAACAGAACTTGCAATTAATTCTGTAAGCTCTTTTCTATAACCGTTGTACGTTTTCCACAATTCTACACCTTTACCGGTTGGTTTAGTAATATCCTCACCAATAATGATGCGCATCGCTTCATCGTATTTATCCATACCTTGAACGTGCTCCAATTTCATACGGATTGGTTTCAATGGTTCTTTGGTATCGTACGCTTTAAAAATGATACTTTCCTTTTTACCGATTATTTTGATTTCTTCTCCACATTCCGCTAATATCTCGAGTTTTAGATCATCGATAAACTTAATACGTTGTGCAGTCATTTTATCAATCTGCGATACGGTTTTCATTAATTTTAGCGCTTTCACTTGAACGTCTTTCTGAGTTTTATCTTCAGAAACTTCCTTCAATGCTAAATATTTCTCCTGACCACGCATGAATTCATTTTCATTTGAGATCTGGATGTTTTCTTCTATCGCAACGAATGCGTCAAGAATAGACTTTGATACGTTAAGAGCCAAAAGTGCGGTAAGTACTAAGTACATCATACCGATCATCTTTTGTCTAGGGGTTTCTTTTCCTCCTGCCATGATTAATTAAATATTATTGATTACAATAAATTAATGTTCAATTTCAATAAACTAAAAGATAATCTTACGATTATGCTTTAGTTATTGTCATAGCTTTTAACATATTTCCGTAAACGTTGTTTAAGTCAGTTAAATTCTTGGATAACATCGCCATGTTCTCTTTGTACATTTTTGTGTCTTCCGTTGAAGCTGCAAGATTAGCCATCATCTCTGTAACTTGAGATTGGAATTTCTCTGTAGACTCTAAGTGAGCAGAAGAACCTTTTAATTGTAATTCGTAAACATTATTTAAAGCAGCAAGATTCTTAGAAACTTTTTGCATTTGTTCTCCGAAAGATTCACCTTCTTGTGCATTTGAAGTCATTCCAGAAATAGAAACAGAAGCTCTTTCGTATGCATCAGACAAAGAAGAAACCTTATCAGAAGCTGCTTGCAAACTAGAAACATAAGAATCTGTTGCAGCTGCTGCAGACGTAACGCCTTTCAGTTGAGCTGCATTTTCTCCAAGCGCTCTCATTCCATCGCCTAAACGTTCTAAAAGTTGACTATCAATTTTAGCCTCTTCCAGCATTTTGTCCAATTGATCTGTGATGCCTTTTCCTTTTCCTTTTGAAATTGCAGCGTGATCTAAATCATCTGAATGTCCAACTGCTAATTCAGGATAAACAAGTTCCCAGTTTGGATCTTCGTGTAGTGGTTCAAATGCGGAGAATGCGAAAATAAGTGCTTCAACGCTTAGACCTACCACCAACATTTCGGATGCACCAGTCCAGTGCTGAATTTTAAACATTGCTCCAATAATAACGACTGCTGCACCGAAACCGTACAACTTCGACATAAATACTTTCCATCCTTTACTTCCTGGTTTCATAGTTTTCCTTTTTTTTGGGTTTAAAATTTACTACTTTTTTGTTTGTTGTATTCTTAACGAAGTTGAATATCGCTTCGAATTTCTTCGCCACCTTCTCTTGTGAAGTCTTTACCACCTCTTCCCAGGTGTGTCATCACATTTCGGTAACCAATATAAGATTTTGCAGTATCTTGGTATTCAAAAGTACGCGTTGCGTTTTGTAAATAGTATCCAACATCTTTCCAAGAACCACCACGTAAAACTTTTCTCTTCATGGAAGGTGGATCCCAGTCCATTGCATCGTATCTGTAATCTGTATTTAAATCGTGTGAGAATTCGTACATGGATTCATCGAAAGCAGTTTCACACCATTCTGCGACGTTTCCTGCCATACAATATAATCCCCATCCATTTGGATTGTAAGAGAATACTTTCACCGTATGGAAACCACCATCTTCGAAATAACGTCCTCGCATCGGTTTAAAATTACCAAGGAAACAACCAGCTTCATTTCGGATGTATGGTCCACCCCAAGGATATTGAGACATACTTAAGTCACCTCTAGATGCTCTTTCCCATTCTGCTTCTGATGGCAAACGGAAATCATTCACAAAAATATCTCCCATTGCTACCAACCAGTTATTCAACAATTGCGTTCTCCAAACAGAGAATGCTTTTGCTTGAAACCACGTTACACCAACGATTGGATAATTATCATACGCTGGATGCCAAAAATACATATTTGTCATTGGATCATGGAAAGAGTATGTAAAATCTCTTACCCAACATAATGTGTCTGGATATACATTGATAATCTCGTCTATAACAAAACGTCCGCGATTTTCGTGTCCTCTGATTGCATTGTTTTGTCCTTTCTTGTTGAAATAACCCAAATCTTTATCTTGCCCTTGTGGATCCCCAGTAAATGGATGCGGTGGAGTTTGCAAGGCACGGTGATCTTCATTTGCCTTACTTCCTGGATCTTGCACACCTGTTGATGCATCGAAACCGTTTTGTTTAATGTCTATTCTACCACGTTTCGCTGCTTCACGGTAATCAATCCAGAAATAACGGAACATCAACTTACGTACATCAATTTCTCTTCTTTTGTAGAACCTTTCTGGCTGAATATAATACATGTCTGCAAGAATTGGAACAACTGCAGGGTCTGAATAATCCAATTGACGATCCCAATTCAAGTTGAAAACAGAACGGTTTAATTCGCGGTCAGATGGATCGTATTCAACGTATTCCATTGCCCCTTCGTCT
>JBEDAD010000189.1:0-6175 GCA_041177985.1 Bacteroidota bacterium
TTTTCCTCGTAACTTCGTCTCATGAAAAAAATTGTTTTTAGTATAGCAATCGCACTATTATTTGCTTGTGATTCAAAAGACCCACAATTTTGTTCCTGCATGCTTGCCGGTGAGGAGTTGAATGATTTTTCTTCGAAATTGTTCCAGCAAGAAATGACAAAGGATAAGGCTGCTAAATTAATGGAATTGAAGCAGACCAAAAAGAAAGCTTGTGCCGATTACCAAACGATGGATGGACAGGAAATGCTCAAGCGAAAGGCAGCTTGCAATGAAAAAAACAAGAATTAATTCCCTTCTTTGAACGCAGTATAGGCGCTGTCAATCTGCTTCGCTAATTCAAAATCTTTTTCGGTAAGTGCATTTTTGTCGTGTGTAGTGAGGGAAATTCTCAACTGAAAAGCCTTGTAAACAAGAATATCCGGATGGTGGTTTGCCGCATCTGCAAGAACTGCAACCCGCTGAAAAAACGCTGCAAGTTCCGTTTGACTGCTAAAAACAAACTCTTTTGTCAGTGTACTATTTTCCTCGTTCCAATGCATGTTTACTTTTTTAGGCGGTGAAAATTAAAAAATAACATCCAACGCTTCGCAGAAAATTGCTGCAGAATGCGCTAAAATTTCTCTAGAGTGTGCAGAGGATATAAATCCAACTTCGTAGCCACTAGGTCCTAAATAAATGCCACGATTCAACAGTTCATGGTGCATATTTTTAAAACCTGTCATATCCGGATTGATTTCTTCCGCTTTGTGAATACGCTTCTTTCCATCAAAAGACAACCAGAAAATGGAACCAATGGAAACCAACTCAAAATTGTATCCTTTTGCTTTTGCGTGGGTATTTATTATGTCCACAAAAAATTTCGTCCGCGCTTCTTGCTCTTCGTAAAAACCAGGTTGCGCACATTCGGTTAATTGCGCAATTCCAGCAGCCATTGCAACCGGATTCCCAGACAATGTTCCAGCTTGGTAAACGGGTCCGTCGGGCGATACAAAAGCCATGATTTCTTTCTTCGCACCATACGCTCCAACGGGCAATCCGCCACCGATAATTTTTCCGTACGTTACAATATCTGGTGCAATACCATAATATTCAGCAGCACCGGAAAAAGCAACTCTAAAACCGGAGATTACTTCGTCAAAGAAAAGTAGTATTTTGTTTTCTGTACAGATTTTGCGCAATTCCAAAAGGAAGGTTTTCTCTTGCAGCAATAAACCGTTATTTGCCGGAATTGGTTCGATTATGGCGCAAGAAATTTGATCTTTGAATTCGGCAACACAAGCGCGCAGAGCATCTAAATCATTCAAAGGAAGAACCAGGGTTTCATTTGCAAAACTTTCTGGAACGCCAGCACTCGAAGAAGCTCCAAACGTAACCAATCCGCTGCCAGCTTTTACCAACAACGAGTCAGAATGTCCGTGGTAGCAGCCTTCAAACTTGATTACTTTGTCTTTTCCTGTAAATCCTCTCGCCAAGCGCAAAGCAGACATTACCGCTTCGGTTCCAGAACTTGTAAACCGTAACTTATCAATGTATGGATTGCGGGATAGAATCAATTCTGCCAATTCATTTTCCAAGCGTGTTGGTGCTCCAAAGCTCGCGCCATTTTGCAACGCAGCAACAATTTTGGAGTACACTTTTGGGTTGTTGTGTCCCAAAATAAGCGGCCCCCAACTGCAACAGAAATCTATAAATTCGTTATCGTCTTCGTCCCAAATGCGGCAACCGTCTCCTTTTTTGATAAACAAGGGCGTACCTTCAACAGATTTAAACGCTCGAACAGGAGAATTTACACCACCCGGAAAATAGGTTTTTGATTTTTCAAATAATTCAATAGATGTCGTCCGTTTGATGTCGCTTGTACTTTTCATTATATGTATATTTGCCTAATTATTAAACAAAGTTAACCATTAAAGGTTTATCCAAAATGAGTCAATTTCAAAATTCACTTGCTTTTGCTCAAGAAATGGACGCGAACGATCCATTAAAAGCATTCCGAGATAAATTCTATATCCCAACATTTCACGATAAGCCAATCCGTTATTTCACTGGAAATTCGCTTGGTTTGCAACCAAAAGCTACTAGAGAGTACATTCTGGAAGAATTGGATGCATGGGCAAAATTTGGCGTAGAAGGCCATTTTTTAGGAAAAAGACCGTGGTTTGCGTACCATGAAAATCTAACGGAAAAAGCTGCAAAAATAGTTGGAGCGCTGCCGATTGAAGTGGTTGTAACGCATTCCTTGACAACAAACTTGCATTTATTGATGGTTTCGTTTTACCGTCCTGTTGGGAAACGAACGAAAATTTTGTGTGAAGCAAAAGCCTTCCCAAGCGATCAATATGCCTTGGAATCTCAGGTGAAATTTCATGGTTTGAATCTTCAGGAAAATTTGGTGGAAGTTTTTCCAAGAGAGGGCGAACAATTGATTCGGGAAGAAGATATTTTGGCAAAAATTGAAGAATTAGGCGATGAATTGGCGCTGGTAATGATTGGCGGGGTCAATTATTATACGGGACAACTATTCGACATGGAAACAATTACAAAAGCCGGACACAACGTCGGAGCCATTGTTGGTTTTGATTTAGCCCATGCCGCAGGAAATATCAATTTGAAACTCCACGATTGGGGTGTTGACTTCGCTGCGTGGTGTGGTTACAAATACTTAAATTCTTCGCCTGGCGGAGTAAGTGGAATGTTTGTCCACGAGCGCCATGCTTACAATCCAGAATTACCGCGTTTTGCTGGTTGGTGGGGATACGATAAAGAAACACGTTTTTTGATGCAACCGGGTTTCAACCCAATGAAAGGTGCTGAAGGTTGGCAATTGAGTAATGCGCCAGTTTTAGGAATGGCTGCGCATTTGGCATCCTTGGATATTTTCGAAGAAGCTGGAATGGAACGCATTGGCGAAAAACGGGATTTAATAACAGCGTACCTTGAATTTGTAATCGATACGATTTCCGAAAAAAACAAAGCGCGTTGTACGTTTGAATTGATTACGCCACGCGATAAAACAAAACGAGGCGCCCAGTTGTCTATCATGGCACAAGGACAAGGGAAAGCATTGTTTGATGCGTTGACGGAAGAAGGAGTAGTTGCAGATTGGCGGGAACCAAATGTGATACGAATTGCGCCAGCGCCGTTATATACTTCCTTTGAAGATTGCTATTGGTTCGGACAACTATTGGAAAAAGCAATACAGTAGGCGGGGATGAGCATTCAGGATTCGGGATTCAGGATTCAGGATTCTCTCCTTTCAGTCGATGCTCTCTGCGGTGGTTAGGAATTTATTTTTAATTGCAGTTCCTTTTAAAAAATTGTGATTAACTTCAATGGAGTATGTCACAAAAATAGTAAGAGAATGATAAAAAATTTTGAAGATTTAGGGGTTTGGCAAGGAGCACGTGAGCTGTGTAAAGAAATTTATAGTTTGATTTCTGTCAACGAATTTTCAAAAGATTTTGCATTGGCGAATCAAATAAACCGTTCAAGTGGATCTATAATGGATAACATCGCAGAAGGGTTCGGTAGAGGCGGAAATAAAGAATTTATTCAATATTTATCTATCCGTAAAGCATCTGGACACGAAGTGAAATCTCAAATTTACAGAGCAATGGATAGAAATTATGTATCGAAAGAAAAAGCAGACGAAATTCTTCTAAAAACACAAACGCTGATCAATCAAATCGGTGGTTTCATGCATTATTTAAAACAATCGGAATACAAAGGTGTTAAATTCAAAGAACCGGAATTAGTTTATTTTACAAATCCCAAATAACAAATCATTAATCCCAAATCTAAAAGAATGGACGAATTAACGATACAACAATTGATAAAAGCAAAATTTTCCGGGGAATTAAGCCAATCTTCGACCTATATAAATTTGACGATTCAAGCGGTTGCGGTTTTGATTGGCGGATTAGTACTTTGGAGAGTTAGCAACGCAATACATAAGAAAAAACAACAGGCAAGGCAACGAAATCCTTATTTCGAGTCTTCCTACTCCAAACATTGGAGAAAAAGATAATTAGAATGTATGGAAAACAAGAAAGAAGTAATCATCATTGGCGCTGGACTAGTAGGTTCCCTTTGGGCAGTTTATTTATCCAGAGCAGGGTACAACGTAACCATTTACGAACGTAGAAGCGATATTCGAAAAGCAGAAATTACTGCTGGAAAATCCATCAATCTTGCTCTTTCCACGAGAGGCTGGAAAGCTTTGGATGAGGTTGGTGTTGGAGATGAAATCCGTAAAATTGGAATTCCAATGTACGGTAGAATGATGCACGATTTGAAAGGAAACCTAACGTACCAACCTTATGGTACAGAAGGCCAAGCGATTTATTCCGTTGCGAGAGGAAAAGTAAATGCGGTGATGATGGACATGGCCGAAAAGAAAGGAAATGCAACAATCCATTACAACCACGAGTGCAAAAAAGTGGATTTGAAAAATGGAATCGTTTCCTTGACAAATACCTTAACAGGAGAATCCTTTGAAGCAAAAGCAGACTTAGTATTTGGCGTGGACGGAGCGTTTTCAGCTGTTCGTTACAATTCCATGCAAAAACTAGATCGTTTTCAGTACAGCCAGAATTTTGTGGCAGATGGTTACCGCGAAATTTTATTGCCTGCAAATGCCGATGGTTCCTACAAAATGGACAAAGATGCATTGCACATTTGGCCGCGTGGTCGCTTTATGATTATTGCATTGGCAAATGAAGATGGTTCCTTTACCTGTACGCTATTTATGCCGCATACAGGAGGCGATTATTCCTTTGATAAACTAACGAACAAGGAAGCGGTGCACGAATTTTTCCAAACGGTTTTCCCTGATTTTTATGATATGATGCCGAATATCGCGGACGCGTGGGAAGATCACCCCTTGTCTTCTTTGGTAATTATCCGTTGTTATCCTTGGGCAAGCGGAAAAACTGCTTTAATGGGCGATTCAGCGCATGCAACGGTTCCATTTTATGGACAAGGAATGAACGCAGGATTTGAAGATTGCACGGTACTTTGGGAATTATTCCAAAAACATGGCGACAACTGGCCAGCGATTTTTGAAGAATACAATATTGAACGCAAACCAGATGGCGATGCTCTGCAAGACCTTTCTTTGGATAATTACTATGTAATGCGCGATTTTGTAGCTGATCCAGCGTTTTTATTGCGGAAGAAAATTGAAGCGAAATTTAGCGAGTTACACCCGGATAAATGGTTGCCGTTATATTCTCAAGTTACATTTAGCACGATTCGGTACAGCGTTGCATACAAGCAAGGACAGGTGCAAAGTAAGATAATGGATGAAATCATGGAAATGCCAAATATTGAAGAAAGATGGGATTCCAAGGAAGTAATGGAAAGTATTTTGGCACTGTGTGAGTAAGTATTTTTACGTATATTGAGGACATGAAAAGAATTTTAACACTCCTATTTTTGGTCGGAATAAGTACCGTTTTTGCGCAGCGCGACTTGACGCCAGGTAAGCGCAGAAAAGATGTTTTCGGGAAGTCGGATTACAAGGATTATCGGTTTTATGGTTTGCAATTTTCTGCCGGCGCAACCTACCAATTCACCCGATTAACGGCAAATAATCCAATATATTCGGCAGTTGCAAGTGATGGGCGACCAATCGATTACACCATTGATCCAGCGGGTAA
Organism: Bacteroidota bacterium; assembly: GCA_041177985.1. Lineage (GTDB taxonomy): Bacteria > Bacteroidota > Bacteroidia > Flavobacteriales_D > Crocinitomicaceae > M0103. Next base: position 5,661 of record JBEDAD010000189.1, read on the forward strand.
AATCGGTGCTTTCGTGGAACTTGGAATGGCACATTTTCCTAAAAAAAGATCTAAAATTTCTCTCGCACTCAAAACAGTTTTAGTGTCCTACTACGATTGGGGACTTGGGTTTAAATTACTTGGAGGATCCGAACAAACGACAACGAATTATTACACGCCATTTGGTAGTCTTGCATCCACTACAAACGGAACTGGAGATTTTTATAACGGGTATGTTTATGGTCGCTTTTCAGTTCACAAGAATATCAACCTTTCAAAACGGTATTTTATCGATAATGGTTTGGGTGTAAACTTCGATTTCCGCGTAAAAAGTGGCGGTAAAAATTATACGGGTCAATCTTCTTTTGAAAACCCGACTGTTCCACAACCTTTGCTTGCACAATTACACTACGGCCTAGGATTTGGAATTAAATTAAGCCGCAGAAGTTTCTTTATTCCGGGCGTTCAAATTCCAATTCTCGGCATGTACGAATGGCGAAAAGGCTGTGCTGCTTTAAATTGGTATAGTTCCAATT
>JBEDAD010000190.1:0-3348 GCA_041177985.1 Bacteroidota bacterium
CAAGTTTTGTGGGAGGAATTATACCAGGATTTAGCAGATATAAAAGAGGATTCCTTTGAAGGATTGGCAATGGAATATTTTGATTTTATGACTTGGGCAGAATCGAAATTTAAAAAAAGACACTTCGCCGCATTACTGAAAGAGAAATACAATTTAATGTACCGAAAAATCTCGTAAAAACTTTTCTAGCAGTAATTTTAGACACCTAAATTAGAAGTGTTTCCAACCTTGCGCCTCTAGCTCCAATGCGGAACCATTTTTATCTATAAAGTAGATTCCGTCCGTTGCATCCGTAATGTGTCCAATTACCGTCATGTTAGGATTGGATTGGATTTTTTCAAAATCCGATTGTTTAATCGTAAATAATAATTCATAGTCTTCCCCGCCATTTAATGCGCACGTGCTAGGATCTAAATTAAAATCAATCGCCATCATGGACGTTTTTGCATCAATTGGAATTTTCTCGTCGTACACGTAGCATCCAACGTTACTCGCCTTACACAAATGAATGATTTCGGATGCCAAGCCGTCAGAAATATCGATCATAGAAGTTGGAACGACCTCCAATTCTTTCAAAAAGCCAATGATATCTTTTCGTGCTTCTGGTTTTAACTGGCGTTCAATGATGTAATCGTGTCCATCCAAATCTGGCTGAATTGTAGGATTAGCCTTGAAAACTTCTTTTTCTCGTTCCAAAACCTGCAACCCAATGTAGGCGCCACCTAAATCACCTGTTACGACTAACAAGTCCATTTCCTTTGCACCGCTGCGATACGTGATTTCTTCTTTTTTTACTCTTCCAACAACGGAGATATTAATAATTAATCCGGAAGTTGAAGAAGTTGTATCGCCTCCAACCAAATCAACTTTGTAATTTTCACATGCAATTCGAATACCATCGTATAATTCTTCCAATGCCTCCAATGGAAAACGACTAGAAACAGCGAGTGAAACTGTAATTTGTTCTGCGGTACCATTCATGGCACAAATATCGGAAACATTCACTGCAACAGCTTTGTAGCCCAAATGTTTCAGCGGCATATACATCAAATTAAAGTGAATACCTTCAATCAACATGTCGGTTGAAAGCAGCATTACTTCCTCATCTGAAATTGCAATAACCGCAGCATCATCTCCAACACCCAGCAATGAATTGGTATTTTTTAATTCAAATTTATTGGTTAAATGATCAATTAATCCAAATTCTCCAAGTTCACTGATATTGGTTGTTTTCTCGCTCATATTCCCTATTAGATGTTAATTCGTGGTAAAGGTAAGTAAACACGATTGATAATTTTTTGCTTTACTGCCAATAATTTGGAATTCATGGGCGTTGCACGTGTCGATTGGATTCCGAGACACTAAATTTCTTGAAAAAATTCACTTTCTTCTGCTTGTAATTCTGTGTTTTAGGTTATCTTATTTTGTTTGAAAATACTTTTTTCTAAACCAAAATGCGAGATTTACTAATGCGATTAATGCCGGAACTTCTACCAAAGGACCAATTACCCCAGCAAATGCCTGGCCACTATTGATCCCAAAAACACCAATCGAAACGGCAATTGCAAGTTCAAAATTATTTCCGGTAGCGGTAAACGCAATAGCAGTCGTTTTTGAATAATCCGCACCAAAATACTTTCCTAAAACGAAACTAATGGTAAACATCAGTGCAAAATAAATCACTAATGGAATGGCAATTCTTAGCACATCCATTGGAATCTGAAGGATTAAATCTCCTTTCAAATTAAACATGATTAGTATTGTAAACAACAATGCAATTAATGTAATTGGCGAAATTTTCGGGACAAACTTTGTCTGGAACCATTCCTCCCCTTTTAGCTGGATGAGCGCATACCGGCTAACAAAACCCAAAACGAAAGGAATTCCCAAATAAATACCAACACTTTTCGCTATTTGACCAATTTGTATATCGACTTTAAAACCGGAATAACCAAAATATGGTGGCAAAATCGTTAGAAATAAATAGGCATAAAAACTATAAAGAAATACCTGAAAAATACTATTCAAGGCAATTAATCCAGCGGCATACTCTCTGTTTCCATCAGCTAAATCGTTCCAAACGACAACCATCGCAATACAGCGTGCCAAGCCAATTAATATAACGCCAATCATATATTCAGGATAAGCGCCTAAAAAAATCAACGCTAGAAAGAACATCAAAAATGGACCTACAATCCAATTTAAGATTAGGGAGGCGGCCAATACTTTTGTGTTACTAAAAACCTGTCCCATCTTGGAATAATTCACCTTCACCAATGGCGGATACAGCATTAAAATCAAACCAATTGCGAGCGGAACATTCGTTGTGCCGCTAGAAAAGGAATGGATGAAATTCTGACTGGAAGGAATTAAATAACTAATCGCTACTCCAATTCCCATTGCCAAGAAAATCCAAAGGGTTAAAAAACGATCCAGAAAACCAAGTTTTTTTCGTTCCAATACTGGATTACAATTAGATGCTGTCATGTTCGAAAATTAATTAGAAATTTTATGAAATAGGTACAAGGATTCCAACGCAATTTGATTGGAGCGTTCTACGTATTTTTGAGTTTGTAATGCTGTTCCATCAAACTCTTTTGGATCATCGTACGTTAGTCCAATTCTCAAATCGGCACCCGAAATAAATGGACAATTTTCTTCCGCGTGTGAGCAAGTCAGAATAGCAGCAAAGTTGTTGCTTGGATTGCTTGGAGAATCGAAAACTTTAGAGAAACATTCCAGTGACTGGTTTTCTGAAAACGCAACTGTATAATGTGGATTTGAATTCTCCATTTCTGTAGCAATCTCAAAACCTGCGGATTGCAAAGCACCTATCGCATTTGGATGGAATGCAGTTTCCATCGTTCCGCCTGAAAATGTATTAACGAAAGAAACGCCATAAAAACTTGCGGCTACTGCAGCCCAGATTTGTCCAAAAATACTCCTTCTAGAATTGTGGGTGCAGATGTAAACCAAATTAACTGTTTGATTTTCCTCTTTTTTCGAGCGAATATACTTTGAAACTATTTCTAATTGCTTCTTGCGTTCTAATGGAATTAACCCAAATTGTTTACTTAATGCGTCACACTGATTTTTGATTGCTAAAAACATCACAGATTGAATAAATTAAAATAGTTTAACAGCAACCACCGCCAGGTACGCAAGAGGAATCGGACGACTTGCCTAGTTCACCCAAATTAACTTTTAGTTTTTCTTTTGGTATACCGCATGCATCTTCCGCTAAACATGCTGTCAATTTGGAGGTTAACTGAAAACCAGTTCCGTTGTATTCCAATCCAAATTTACCGATTGTTTCTCCTTGGTATTCTACCTCAACTTCCAATTCTA
>JBEDAD010000191.1:0-17112 GCA_041177985.1 Bacteroidota bacterium
ATATTCATCGAAGCGGAAAGTCCAAACTCCATTAATTTCTCCGAATTTGTAAAGGCGAAAGTCAAGAATCCTATTGCAGTAGTGAAATTCGTTAAAAACGTTGCCGTACCAATTTTTTGAATAACGCGGGAAAGTGCTTTTACTTTGTTTCCGTGGTCTTTGACTTCCTGGTGGAATTTAGTCATCAAAAATATGCAATTCGGAATACCGATAACAATCATCAAAGGTGGAATCAAAGCCATCAAAATCGACAAACGGAATCCTAAGAATCCCATGCTCCCAATTGCCCAGATAACAGCAATCATTACCACTGAGTTGCAAATAAAAACAACCCGCAAGGAACGGAAGAAAATATACAATAAAATAGAAGTAACGAGAAGCGAAAGCCCAATAAATATGTACATTTCCCCTTGAATTCGCTTGCCTATTACAACGCGCAAATGCGGCAAACCGGCGTACCGAATCTTGCCAAAATGTTTTTCGTAGGAATTGGCAACTTTTTCAATTTCCAATACCACACCTGAGCGCTTCTGATCGTGCAAAAAACGTTCGTCAATGCCAATCATCATCAAAGACACATTGGAACTGTCGTTGTACAATAAATGATCGTAAATTGGATTTTGCTTGATTTCCTTTTCTATATCTTCAATGGATTTTTCTTGAAAGGTGATGTCCGAGAAAACGCGTTTCGCATCGAACCTACTTTCTGTAATATTATTCTTAATGGTGAAAAGTGTAGCCTCGGAAATTATGGATAAAACGCCATCGTATTGAAGAATGGAATCTCCCAGTTCTTTCCACTTTAAAAAATTCTTCTCCGTGTATAATGAATCTGTTTCTATTGCTAAAACAAGTGTCCCGCCATCTTCTCCAAACATCGACTTGAACTTCTCGTAATTCTGTGCTGTTGGAGAATTTTTGGGTAAAACAATTCCATATTTATTTTCTAGCTTCAGGCTTGTGAATGCATAATAGCCAAAAAACACTGTCAACAAGGTGATTATACCCAGCAGGAAGAAACGGTTTCTAAGAATAAAATTTGCTATTTTCGACCACATATTTTTCTAAAATTGAAGAGAATAAGGCAACAAAAGTAATGAAATTAAAAGAGAAGCCAAATAAACTAGGGTTTCAAGTCATTATCGAGCCACTCAAAAAATTCGCGTTGCCAAACCAATCCATTTTGTGGACTTTGCACCCAATGACTTTCCGTTGGGAAATATAAATATTTACTTTTAATTCCTTTTAGCTGTGCCGCTTGAAACGCCTGCATGCCTTCTCCTTCGGGCACTCTAAAATCCATCCCACCATGAATTACCAAAATTGGCGTATTCCAATTTGCGACATAGTTATGCGGACTAAATTTTGCATAGTTTTCTTTGTTCTCCTCCAACCAATACGGTCCGCCGTGATCCCAATTGGCAAAAAACAATTCCTCTGTTGTTCCATACCAACTTTCCAAATTGAATAATCCACAGTGGGAAACGAATGTTTTGAATCTGTTTTCATGGATTCCAGCCAACATATAAACCGAATAGCCGCCATAAGACGCGCCAACTGCGCCAAGTTTGGATGGATCCACATACGGTTCTTCCGAAGCGCGATCTATTGCAGTCAAATAATCTTGCATTGCTTGTCCGCCCCAATCTTTTGAAATGGCATCGTTCCATTCTTGTCCAAAACCGGGTAAACCTCTGCGATTTGGCGCAACGACAATATAACCTTTCGAAGCCATCAATGCTAAGTTCCAGCGGTAAGAGAAAAATTGGCTGAGTGCACTTTGTGGTCCGCCCTGGCAATACAATAGCGTCGGATACTTTTTAGAAGGATCAAAATTCGGCGGAAAAACCATCCAAACGAGCATTTGTTTACCATCGGTTGTTTCCATCCAGCGTTCCTCCACTTTTGGAAGTTGTAGATTTTTTAGAATCGATGCATTTGCTTCAGTAAGCTGTTCGACCTTGTTTTTCTTAATGGAAATCGCATACAAATCTGTCGGAGCAACCATGGATTGTCGGCCGGAATATACTTTGTCACCAAAAAGTGAAATGCTCACATAATCGTGCTGACCAGTCGTTACTTGGCGAATTTTCCCTGAAGCAACATCCATTTCAAAAATATGCACCGTTCCTTTTGTCGCTGCCAAAAAGTAAATCATTTTTCCAGATGGGTGCCAAGCAAAATCTGTCACGGAAAGGTCTAAATCCTTCGTTAGGTTTTTATCGATTCCTGCGAGATTTCGCAAAATAATGTCGTTTTTATCTGCCTCAAATCCATCGCGCGCCATACTCAACCAAGCCAGTTCACCCGAAGTAGAAAACGCTGGATTGTTGTCGTAGCCTTTATATGCAGCGGTGAGATTTATTGTTTCTTTGGAAGCGATGGAATATTCGTACACTGCAGTGTTTGTGCTTTGAGCAAATTCTTTTCCCACCAGTTTTTTGGAGGTGTAGAGAACTTTTTTTGAATCATTGGAGAAACAAAACTGATCCGAACCACCAAATGGAGGAACAATACCATCGTATATTTCACCTTGTAAAATATCCGTTCCGAGGGCTTGAATTATTTCGGAAGTTCCATTTGTACTGATGCGGTGAAGGAATAAATGCCGGCGTTTATAATCGTCGAAATGATCCCAGTGTCGGTACATTAAATCATCCTCTACCCGCGCGTTTGCTTTTGGAAGATCCGCATATTTATCGGTAATTGTCGGTTTTAATTTTAGTGCTTCTATCGTTAGAACCATCGATTCATCTGGCGAAAGTTTAAATCCTTCGAATTCTATATCGGTGAAATTGGAGCATTGGATTTTTTCGGAGCCATCGTGCTTCATCTTCCAAATTTGAAGGCCATTTTTTTCCGCTGAGGCAAACCAAATGGTATTATTTTTCCCCCATTGCGCTTCCATTTCTGAAAATGGTGTTGCTGTAATTTGTTTGGACTGGTTGTTTTTTAAATCGATGACAAACAAATCTGTATTGCCTTTATTTGCTGCCATATCGAAAGATCGCTGGCTGTACAACAAATAATTTCCATCTGGGGAAACCGTTCCGCCGGAAACACGGTTTAGTTTCCATAACAGTTCAGGCGTCAGAACAGCTTGTGAAAAAGAATAGAAGGAGAATCCAATTACAAGAAAAAATACAAAATGCTTCATACTAGAAAATTAGAAAATGAAGGTACTAAAATCTACGGAATGGCCTAAGAATCTTGCGTGTTTTTCTTTTTTCTGGATTTCTGGATGTAGGCAACCAGTGTCAAGATAAGAAAGCAAAAAGTTATAAGTACAACCGTATATAGCACATTATCTTTCCATTCGAAATCGCGCATTGACATGAAAACAAAGGCATTTGTCGCGACTAAAAAAGTAATCATTAAACGTTGAAACCACTTTATTCCTTTCATCTTTAAACAGTTGATTGGAATAAATATAGATTAATCTTGGAACACTACAAAATTTAAGATTGGCTTGTTCGCGGATTATGTATTGGAATTAAAAATTGGTATTGGGAATAAGAAAGACAAGGATTGAGCGATCAGAATCCTTTTTTCGCAAGAATTTCAGCCATCTCCATTTGCAGTTTTTGTGCTTCTAATCCTGCTTTTTCGGCAAAATCCACACCATTTGAGGCATAAATTATCCCTCTGGAAGAGTTTACCAATAATCCACAATCTTTGTTCCAGCCAAATTCTGCAACATCTTGCAACGATCCGCCTTGTGCGCCAACACCAGGAACTAAAAAAAAGTGGTTTGGAACTAATTTTCGCACTTCCCCAATTCCTTCCGCTCGTGTTGCACCTACTACAAACATCAAATTCTCATCTGTTCCCCATGCAGAAGCTTTTCGAAGCACTTTTTTATACAGTTCTTCGCCGGTATTATCTGTAGAAAATTGAAAATCCAACGCGCCTTTGTTGGAAGTCAAAGCCAAAAGAATGACCCATTTACCTGGGAATTCTAAAAATGGCGTAACGCTATCTTCGCCCATGTACGGCGCAACTGTAACGGAATCACAGTTCAAGTAGTCAAAAAATGTTTTGGCATAATAGGAAGAAGTATTTCCAATGTCGCCACGTTTTGCATCTGCAATGGTGAAAATATTTTTCGGAATGTAATCGATTGTTTTTTTAAGTGAATCCCAACCTTTCGGGCCGTAGCATTCATAAAAAGCCAAATTCGGTTTATAGGCTACCGCAAAATCTTTCGTTGCATCGATTATTGCTTTGTTGAATTCAAAAATCGGATCTTCACATTCCAATAAATGGGGCGGAATTTTAGCTGAATCCGTGTCGAGACCAACACATAAAAACGATTTCTTTTGGCGAATTTGTTCAATTAATCCTTCACGTGTCATATTTTCGAATACTTGTTGCGGCAAAAGTAATGAAAGTAAATTAAAATTATCCCCTTGAAAATTGGCAATCTTGAAAGATTATAGTGGAATGATAATTTGCTTTTCACTTTTTGTTCGGACAGAGAAATACCCCAAACAACCTCCTGAAAAATTCGATGTTGGATTCGCTGGTGTTGCGCCCTGGATATTTTGTTCCAAGGTAAAGAAGTAATTGTAGATCGATTTATCGATTCCAAACATGACAACATCAACGGTATCTCCGGCTTTAATCTCAGTCGCAAAAATTGGCTCTTGATTGATGTTTCCATCGTTGTATTGATCAGATTGTATAAAATTACCAGGAATATTTTTCCCTTTAACGATAAGGTTAAACTGGTAATAATTTTCTATTCCAGCAGGATCTAATCGAATTGGCACGAGAGCATTTATCGGTTCCGGACCAAATGAAAATGGGAAAGTTTCAACAATTTCTAATGGCACATTAACCGGCATTTTCCCTGCAGCAACGAAAACTTTTCCATCCACTGAGATTTGAATCGTGTATGTTCTACCTTCCGAAACCGGATAATTATTCACTTCGTAGACGCCTGGAGCTACCAAAACCATATTTTGTCCATTTCCAAGATTGTCGGTCAAATAAATACTAGCATTGTCTACTGTTGGAAAATTGGAAGCATCATCCAAATTCAATGTTTTTGTAATGGATACGCGGTGGGTTAAATCCCCCAATGTCACAAATCCTTCGACAACAAAATTCGCCTCTTGGTCTTTAATATCCACATCGATAACCTTGGTGCAGGAACTTACAATTTGAGTGATAAATAGCAGCAGAACTGCAAATTTCAAAAAAGTATATTTTTTCATCTTACTTGAATTTAAAATTATAGGTAATCGCCGGAACCCAGCGGAATAAGGACGTTTGAACCGCCTCCGTAATATTTGGATTTTCCTCGTTTTGTCGGAACGAAATAGTGTACGCATTTTCCCTGCCATACGCATTGTAAACGGAGAAATTCCAACTGCTTTCAAACTTTTTCGTATCTTTTCTTAACCACGTTACGCCAAGATCCAATCGGTGGTAAGCAGGCATTCTGTAGCCATTTCTTTCTGTATACAACAATTGTGTTTGGCCATTTATCAGGTATTTTCCAGAAGGAAACGTTACTGCATTTCCAGTATAGTAAACGAATAAAGCAGAAATAGAAACTTTTGGCGTTACGTCATAAATTCCAACGATAGAGATATCGTGTGTACGATCTTGTTTTGCTGCATACCAAGCACCATCGTTAATTCCAATGATTTTTCGCTCGGAACGCGACAAGGTATAGCCAAGCCAACCGGTAAATTTACCTGTTTTCTTTTTCAGAATTAATTCAACACCATACGCGCGACCAATTCCATACAGTAATTCTCCTTCAATCAAATCGTTGCCTTGCAAGTTTGCGCCATTTCTATAATCAATTTGATTTTGCATTGATTTATAATACGTTTCCACATTGAATTCATAGGCATTTTGTTTGAAATTCTTGAACCAGCCAATGGAAACTTGGTCGGCGATTTCCGGTTTTGTATTCAAACTCGAAGGAATCCATAAATCGGTTGGGGAAGTTGTTGTTGTATTGGAAATAAGGTGAATGTATTGCGCATTTCTAGAATACGCGGCTTTCAAGGAAGCAGTTTTGGAATAGACGTAACTAAAAGAAACTCTTGGTTCGAAAACAGGATAGGTTTGGATAACCGCATTTTTTGCATAAACGGTTGTATCCACAACATCTCCTTCTGGATTATAGGAATACGTATTTTGATCATTTCCAAGTAACGAAAAGGAACTCAAACGAACTCCATAGCTCATTGTTATTTTTTCCGTAATTGTCCAGTCGTTTGTTACAAACAAAGCAGCTTCCAACGATTTGTTTGAGCTCAATATTACGGGATTAATTCCAGATGCTGCGCTTGCTTCCACCTGACCAGGAATAATACTGTGCTGAATCGCATTTAATCCAAATCTGATTTTATTGCGGGTATTTGCAAAATACTGGAATTCTTGCTTTAGATTGATGTCTTTAATAGAAGATTTGATGTTGAAATCAACGTCAGCACTTTTTATGGCAATCTTGTAATCGTAGGAACTAAAAATCAAGGAAGTATTGGAAAAAAGTTTATCGTTTACCAAATGGTTCCAACGCACTGTGCCGGTTGCATTTCCCCAATCAATGCCAAATTGATCACCAAGTCCGAGTTTGTCTCTCCCAAAATAGCCAGACATAAAAACCCTGTTTTTTTGGTTAATGCGGTAATTTACTTTTGCATTCAAATCATAGAAATACAAGGTATTGTCTTTAAATTGTTCCGTTCCTTTCAAGAAAACATCCACATACGTTCTTCTGCCGGAAATTAAAAAAGAAGATTTATCTTTCACAATTGGTCCTTCCACATTCAAGCGGGAAGAAATTACCCCAATTCCGCCGCTCACATTGTATCTCTTGCTATTTCCTTCGTTCATTTTAATGTCCAAAACAGAAGACAATCGACCTCCAAAATTTGCCGGTTGGTTTCCTTTGTAGAGCACCGCATCTTTTATTGCATCGGAATTAAACGTTGAAAAGAAACCCAATAAATGCGACGCATTGTAAACGGGCGCTTCGTCCAATAAAATCAAATTTTGATCGGCTCCACCCCCGCGCACATAAAATCCAGCATTTCCCTCGCCTGCGCTTTTAATTCCAGGAAGCAATTGCAAGGATTTTATAATATCTTTTTCTCCCAAAAGAACCGGAATTTTTGCAACAGCTGCTGGGTCAAGCCGTTCCACGCCCATGATTGGATTGGTAATATTCTGATCTTCTTTTGTTGCAGAAACTTTCACCTCAACGAGTAATAATGTTTTATTGGTCAAGGTAACCAATTGCACATTTACTGCTTTGCTTTGGTTCAATTCAAAAGCGATTTCCTTTGGAGAATAGCCGCTGTTAGAATAAACAAGTGTGTAATTACCTTTCGGAAGGGTTAAAGAATAAAATCCGTATTCATTGGAAATGGTTCCAACATTCTGTCCTTTGACACGGATGCTAGCGTTGATTATTTCTTCTCCTTTCAAGGAATCTGAAATTGTTCCGCTAATGGTGAATTTTTCCTGAGAAAAAACGCTTAAATGGATAAAAAAAAGGGTAAATAGTATGTAATTTTTCATTTTTGTGCAATTGTTGGTACAAATATCGTCAGGAAAACGTTAGTGAAGCAGAAAAAATATGATAAAGGGTTTAAAAAGATGATATATAAATTTTAAAAAGCAAAGCTATAATTCACCGATGGGATAATTGGGAATAGGGTTAATTGGTTTAATTTAATTTCATTTTGTTTATTCTTTTTATAAAATAAGAAAAAGGGATTTTGTTGATTGTACACATTATAAATTCCGAAACTGAATGTACGTGTCCCATTTGGTTTCGTTTTTTGAAAACTCATTCCAATATCCAATTTATGGTAGGCAGGCATTCTGTAACTGTTTTTTCCATTATACAATTGCGCTTGGTTTAATACGAAAGTTGCTGGATCAGGGCTTGGGTCCTGATAATAGTATTGTCCAAGATCAATTTGATTGTACTTGCCTTGCGCCAAGGTTATTGCGTTGCCAGTGGAATAAACCCAAGTGGCAGTAAATTGAATTTTCTCTGTAAATGCATGCGTGAAAACCAATGAAACATCGTGCCTACGATCAAACTTAAAAGGAAAGGTTTTACCATCGTTCAAATCGGCGAAAGTACGCGTGTTCTTAGATAAAGTGTAGGAAATCCACCCAGTCGATTTACCGATTGTTTTATGAATTAAAAATTCAAGACCGTAAACTTCCCCAACACCATCTTTTACTATTTTATTTTCTATTGCATCTGCTTGAAAAAGATTAGTCCCTTCTTTATAGTCGATTAAGTTTTCTAAATTTTTATAGAATCCTTCAATGGTAATGATTAAAGGAATTTTTTTTGATGTTGTGAGCGTGAATCCCAATGAAAACTGATTTGAAACTTCGGGAATTAATTGTTTTGTTACTGGAATCCATAAATCGGAGGGTAATCCAGCTCCAGAGTTAGATAAATAGTGCATAAATTGCTTCATTCTAGAATAACCACCCTGAACGGTAAAGTTTTTAGCAAAGCTATAATTCAAGGATAAACGCGGTTCGAAAGAGAAAAAATTAGTGTCTTGAAGTAAAAAAGAAGTACCGTTTAAACCTAAATTCATGGATGCTTTTTTAGAAAGTTTAAAATGGTTTTCAATGAATAATGTATTCTCTAGTGCATTGATTTTTTTATCGTTTACAATGGTGTCTTGATTTGAAATTCCTTGACTCTCTATTCTCCCCGGAGTGAAAATATGAAAATTAGATTTCGCTCCGAAAATGAGTTTAATTTTTTCGTTTACAGTAAAATCGAATTGACTTTTCAATATAATATCGTTTACACCTGATTTAAATGTTAATTGAGATGCATTAGTGAGTTCATCGGAACCCTGATCTGAAAATTTCGCTTTTACATCCGTTAGATAGAAAAAATTGGTGGAGGCTAGTGTGAAATTTGAAAACATTCTTTTTGAAATCGGATACGAATAGTTCAAAGTTCCCATTAAGTTTCCCCATTTTACATTGCTTTTGTACTTAAAGGCATTGCTTGAAAATTGATCTCTTTTTTGAGAAGCATTGACAAAAATGCGGTCTCTTCCATCGTACATGGTTAATGATAGTTTACTATTGTTTCCAAAACGTTTTACTAATTTCCCATTCAGATCATAAAAAGTGTATCCAGTAGATGACTCTCCGTCGGTTGCGATTCTTGCGATTATGCGCGTAAATAGGTCTATATTAAATCTTCGTGCTGAAAAGAAATAAGTAATCGAACTGTCTTTTTTCAATGGTCCTTCGATTTGAAATTTCGTCGATAAAAGACCAACAAACACTTCACCAGTTCGTTTTTTAGCATTACCATCTTTCATTCGAATATCAATAACGGAAGATAATCTACCATTGTACCGAGCAGGAAAATTACCTTTATAGAGTTTGATACTATTGATCGCATTTGGGTCAAATGTTGAAACAAAACCGCCAATATGACTAACGTAGTACAATGGTATTTCATCTAAAAGAAATAAATTTTGGTCTGGACTTCCACCTCTAACGTACAAGCCACTTGTTCCTTCTTTGCCTCCGGCAACTCCAGGCATCAATTGAAAGGCTTTTATAACATCCGGCTCTCCGCCAATTGTTGGCAATTGTTTTAATAATTTAAATGGCATTTCAATCAGTCCCAATTCTGGTTTTATCACACGTTCAGCACTAACTTTTACCTCATCAAGTTCCTTGAAAAATGCATATTTTAAATAAATGGAAAGGGTTGTATCTTTCTTTGAATAAATAGAAAGGGTCACTTTTTCATATCCTGATGCGTATACTATTAATTCAAAAAGACTATCCTTAATTTCATTAATAAAGGTAAAATTCCCAGAAGAATTTGTTTGCACACTTGTATTTGTTTTAGGAGAATAGATGATTGCACTAATCATGGCCTCATTAGAAGCAGCATCGCGCACAATTCCTGTTACTATCGTTTTTTGTGCGAGTAAAATAGTATTTATGAATAGTAAACAAGTAAAAATTAACAATTTGTAGGGCTTCATGATCTAATATTTTATGGTAATTATTCAACGTAAGTTATTGTCACGGCTTGCTTATTGTACCCAGCAAAAATCCCATATCCATTTGTAACATTTGAGTACATTTCGATCGGGTCACCAAGAAACAGTAAGGTCAAAGGATCATCATAATGCGCATCACTATTTTGATTGAATAAATGTTTTGTCCACGATTTACGAAAATTGTAATAGTGTTTACTAACTGATTTAAAATCAGCTATAAAATAATTGTATATTTTTTGATTTGTCGCAGAATTAAATTCAAAGGAACCAAAACCATTAAATTCAAGTTCCTTTTCTTGATCAATAAACAAATTATCAGAAAAATAAATTGTTAATGGATTCATATCAATATCCCCATCTGCAACTATACTAAAATCATTTGTTTTATCTGTTTGAGACACTCCAAAACCGCTGTTTAAATAAACATTTCCATTAACCATTGGGTAAAATAAAAGTTCGAAGAAACTCAGCTCACCAACAATATCTTGGAACGATAGAATTGTTTTTGAGTTTTGTCCGCCAAATTGATTAAAATCGTCATCCACCTTACATGTAAATGTTTGAATAGGCCCATTTTCAGGAACTTTATCTTCTGCCCAAACAACATCAAATCCTGGCACCACAACCTCAACCCTATATTCTTTGCCAACTTTTGGCATATACATTGAATTATAAAAGCCGTTTTGTTGGCTTACAATTGTTTTAATTAAGACATCGTTTTCGAATAGTTTAACCGTAGCATTATCCACATTATTTATTTTAGGCTCTGTAATTCCTGCTGTTAAACTAACATGAATTTGCATCACAGAATCCGGACAAAACAATGAATTAACCACCACTTTTTGCGGTAATTCTGGAATGTCTAAATCAACTTCTTTTGTGCAAGAGAAGCAGATTAGAAGTGTGGAAATTAGAAACAGATTAGTTCGCACAATAATGGTTTAATCTAATATTTTATGGTAATTATTCAACGTAAGTTATTGTCACGGCTTGCCTATTGTACCCAGCAAAAATCCCATATCCATTTGTAACATTTGAGTACATTTCGATCGGGTCACCAAGAAACAGTAAGGTCAAAGGATCATCATAATGCGCATCACTATTTTGATTGTATAAATGTTTTGTCCAACTTTTTCTGAAATTGTAATATTCTTGACTAACTATTTTAAATTCGTGAAAATAAAATTCATCAAAAAAAATAGTTCCATTGAAGGAATACACTAGTTTTCCGGCACCATTTATAACCAACTTCTTCTTAAGTCCATTAAATAGAAGGTCGCTAAAATAAAACGTAAGCGGCTCAAATTCTAATTCACTATCACTGAGAATACTTTGGTCTGTTTGTTTAGAATCTTGAAATCGAAATGGATTCAGCATTGGCTCATAATAGTTTGGCACGTTTTGATCATCTATAAACGAAATTTCTAGTGATGTATTTAAAGTTTCAGCGTCTGTTTGCACGCCATCTTTATAATAGATTCCACTTAATGAGTCAGGTAAGAATGGAATGGAAGTTTCTGCCCATACTTTTTCAAACCCTGGTACCACAACCTCAATTTTATACTTTTTCCCAGCTTTTGGATTGTAAAAAGAATTGTAATAGCCATTAATTTGAGTGCCGAATGTTTTGATTAAAAGGTCATTTTCGTAAAGAAAACAAGACGCATTTTCGACATAATTAATATTCGGATTCTTAATTTGTGTCGACAAGCTAACATGAACTTTGATAGCTGAATCTGGACAAAATAGCGAATTAACCACCACTTTTTGCGGTAATTCTGGAATGTCTAAATCAACTTCTTTTGTGCAAGAAAAAAGTAGGGTCAAAATAAATAGAAAAATTATTAGTTTATGCATATTTTAAGTAAAAACTACTTAGCAATTGCTAAGTAGTTAAGTTATTAGAATTACTTTGATAAAGTGTGACTAAATCCACTTGCACCGCCAGAAAAATTAAATATCATATTGTAGTTCACATTAAAAGCTGTTTCAAATAACCATGGTGACGGTAATGTCCATGAACCATTAGGTTTTAGATATCTTAGGAAATTATTAGTTACACCACCACCAGAGGTAGAAGACCATGAAAATGGACTTTGATTATCATAATCTATAAGTGAAATGGGATTAGTTTCAATAGGGCAAGTAAAACATTGCTGAGCAGTATAACTTGCCGTCCAATTTCCTGAGAAACTACAAACTGGTAAATAACTTGAACGAGCCGCCCAAGTGCCAAACTTTTTATACTGACCTAGAGCTTGAACATAGAAACTAGACTGGATTGTTCCCCCTGGGGTTTCATTGCTGCTTGTAATGCAGGTCCCATAAACTCGATAATTGTATCTTTTGGTTGAACCATCATACATCCAAGTACCTCCTTGAGACCAATTACTTACCATTTTTTCGGATGCTTGAGCCATGTTTATAATGTTTAAAATTTGATTATTATTTCTGTTTGTTATTGTTAAAAAGAAAGTATGAAACTTAAATACATTTTCTCCAACAATTACTTCACCATTTTCGTTTAATACGCAATCAAAACCAGGAGATTTTACAGTTAATTCAAAGGAGGATGATCCATCCTTTTCATATATAATCTCAATGACTTCTTTATCTAAATTTTCTTTAAAAATAGCAGTGTTATCGTAATACAATCCCATCGATTCATATTCCTCAATTCTCAAATTCGGATCTATTCCTTGATAAAATTCTTCTTGGTGTTTAATTTCAGCATTATTAATCAATTGTTTAATTGTGTTTAACGAGCGGAAATTTAATTTATTTTCAAATTCCAGTTTTTCTTCAAATGTCAATTCAGATAATACCTCAAGTTCATTTAGTAAATGAGCCTCATTTTCAAAGATAAGAATCCCATTTTCTGATTTGACGTTTTCTGTAAAAGGTTGTTCCTTAATTCCAGTATTAAGGTTTTTTTGATTTTCTTTTTTACAAGCTAATAAACTTGTTGCAAGCAGAAGGATAAACACCCCCCCCCGTTTTAAATAGTTTCATAATCAGTAAGTTATGTATTAGTAAATGTTCTTTTTTTGGTTCAGCTGAAAAGAATAACAACTATTTTAAATATTTGATTGTAACGAATATAGTTATTAATAGTATTCCCGCAACTATTTCAAAAAAAAGACTTGCCCCGAAAGTCTATTAACTTAAATCACTTCCTGCCCTTTTAATTTTTCTGCATTTTCTGCCAATTTCAATGCGTCAATCATTTCCTTCATGTCGCCATTCATAAACGCACTAAGGTTATATATTGTTTTATTGATGCGGTGATCCGTAATTCTTCCCTGCGGATAATTGTATGTTCTGATTTTAGCTGAACGGTCACCGGTTGAAACGAGCGTCTTGCGATGCGCAGCTCGTTCTTCATGTACACGATCCAATTCCGCTTGATACAACCTGGAACGCAATACGGTTATCGCTTGTGCTAAATTCTTGTGCTGTGAACGCCCGTCCTGACATTCTACTACGGTTCCGGTAGGAAGGTGCGTCAAACGAATAGCAGATTCTGTTTTGTTAATGTGTTGTCCACCAGCTCCGGATGCACGGAAAGTATCTTTTCGCACATCGTTCATATCAAGATGGAAATCCACTTCTTCTGCTTCGGGTAAAACTGCTACTGTAATTGCAGAAGTATGCACGCGACCTTGCGATTCCGTTTCCGGCACACGTTGCACGCGGTGAACGCCAGATTCAAATTTCAACATACCATACAAACCAAGTCCGATGATTTCCATGGAAATTTCCTTGTAACCTTTGGTAGTTCCTTCGGAAGAGTTGATGATTTCATATTGCCAGCCCATTTCTTTGAAAAACATCGTGTACATTCTGAAAATATCTTCCACGAAAATACATGCTTCGTCTCCGCCAGTCCCCGCGCGAATTTCCATGATGGCATTTTTATCGTCTTCCGGATCTTTTGGGATGAGCATTACCTTAATTTCCTCTTCCATTTCCGGCCGTTTCTGCTCCAACTCTTCGATTTCCATCTTGGCCATTTCACGCATTTCGGCATCCGTTTCATGTTCCAGCAGTTCGCGCGAACTTTTTATATTATCCAATAGATTTTTGTACGCTTTATAGCTCGTATCTATTTCTTCGAGGTCTTTGTATTCTTTATTCAGCTTGACATAGCGCTCCATATCCGAAATAATATCCGGATCGACGATCTTGGTTCCAACTTCCACAAAACGAAAATGTATCGCTTCTAATTTTGATAGTAAATCTGTCATTGCATTCTTTTTTTTACTGGCAAGATGGAACCTAAAATCCCAGCAGCAAGTAACCATTTAATAAAAAGCGATTTTGCTTTCAGTTGCAAAGATAAGTAGTTTTTTTCAACGATTGGTGCGCATGCAGTCTTCTGCAATCTAAATCGATTCTTTTGCAGCTTAGGTAAACTCAAATTTTCTGAATACTTTTGAAGGATGTCGAAACTATCGGATAATTTTAGAATTTTAAGCTATTTGACACCACAAAGACTGTGGAACCTTGTTGTGCTGAAAAGTTCTTTTATTGTTTCCCGATTAACTAAAAAGGCCTTCCACCGTGGCACGCCATTTTCCTTGTCAATTGAACCCACAACTGCTTGTAATCTCGGTTGTCCGGAATGCCCGAGTGGCTTGAAGCAATTTACCCGCCCAACTGGCAAATTGGATCTGCATCTCCACCAAAAAATGCTGAACCAGGTTTCCAAAACGGTATTTTACATCAACTACTACTTTCAGGGGGAACCATTTTTACACCCCCAATTTTTGGATTTGATTCGCCAAGCAAAAAAGCATAGAATATATACCGCAACCTCTACCAATGCGCATTTTATTGACCAAAAAAAGGCAGAAGAAATCATCGATTCCGGTTTGGATCGACTCATTATTTCAATTGACGGATTGACGCAAGAAACCTATGAGAATTACCGTGTTCATGGCAACTTGGCAAAGGTTATTGCAGCGACGAAATTGCTCATTGCAGCAAAAAAAGAAAAGAAATCCGCTACGCCACACCTCATCTTCCAATTTTTAGCTGTTCAACCGAATGAGCATGAAATTCCTGCTGTTTTCACGTTGGGAAAAGAAATGGGAATTGACGAAGTACGCATCAAAACTGCCCAACTATACGATTATAAAAATGGGAATGCGTTGATGCCAGAAAACGAACATTATTCCCGCTACAAATTGCAATCCGACGGAACCTATAAATTGAAGTACAAAACTGGAAACCATTGCTGGCGCATGTGGTCGGGCAGCGTATTGACCTGGGATGGAAAAGTTGTTCCATGCTGTTTTGACAAGGATGCGCAGCATGTTTTGGGTTCGCTGGAAAACACCGATTTCAAAACAATCTGGAACGCCAAAAAATACAGGGATTTCCGTCAGGCAGTTTTAACAGGGCGCAATCAAATTGACATTTGCAAGAATTGCTCGGAGGGCGCGAAGGTTTGGGCATGATAGATTTTGCGGATGATTATACGAACTGAAATTGTGCGCCAATTAAAAAAAATCCTTACTTTTCACCTTCTTTTAATCCTATGAAAAAATCCCATTTAATTCTTCTTACACTTTTAATATTTGCTGTGCTGATTTTTCTATTTATGCGCACCAAACCCGCTAGTAATAACATAGAAAGAAATATTCCGCAAAAAGAAGAGGTCGTCGCAATAGTAACGGAAGATACTTCGGAATTAGTTGTTGCTGAAAAAGCAGTGGAAATGCCTGCTCTTTTAGAAATGCCTGCAGTATCAAAAAATGAAACGCCAATTTTTCATACCGGCTACACTTTTTTATATGCGGAAAAATACGAACAAGCTTCGTGGGTTGCGTATCACTTAACGAGCGAAGAAACCGTTAAACGCTTCAACCGAACCAATCGATTTTTAGAAGACCAACAAGTAAAAACTGGATCTGCAACGGATTATGATTACAAACGCTCTGGTTACGACCGCGGACATTTAGCGCCAGCTGCCGATATGGGTTGGTCATCCACAACGATGACAGAATCTTTTTATTACAGCAATATGAGTCCGCAAAACCCAAGCTTCAACCGTGGAATATGGAAGAAACTCGAAGAACAAGTGCGCACTTGGGCGATGGATTATCAAGCTGTGTATGTTGTAACTGGTCCGGTTTTAAAAGGAAATCTTTCTGTAATTGGCGCAAATCAAGTTGCTGTGCCAAATTACTATTACAAAGTGCTTTTGGATACAGAATCTACGCCGAAGAAAGCCATTGGATTTATTTTAAAAAATGAAGGGTCCAAGGGGCAATTAATCGAATACGCCGTTTCTATCGATAGTGTGGAACGCTTTACAGGAATCGATTTTTTTCCTGGCTTAGAGGATGGCTTAGAACAGAAACTTGAAGCAGCATTTTGCGGTTCGTGCTGGACGTGGAGTAGTCGAAGATCCGCCACTGTTTCCAATGGCAATTCATCCGCAACTACAGCCATTCAATGCGCGGGAATTACAAAAAAAGGATTGCAGTGTAAACGAATGACAAAAGATGCGAGCGGAAAATGCTACCAACATGACTAATTCATAGACTTACAGGTATAAAAAATTTCCTAAATAAAAAAATCTGTTTTAGAAACACCTCTGGCAATTATTCTGAAATTACGCACTTCCCTCCTCGAGGAGGGATTGAGGGAGGTGGAAAATAGCACTGAAACCAGAAAACAGCACTGAAACCAGAAAAAAAAATAGAAATTCCTTTTAAAATTTCTTCGGTATTTGTTTAGATAAAAATTGTACTGGAAATTTGATTTAACCAATCACCTTCCATTTGTTCCTGAAAAATGATTCCGGTTACGCGCTTCCCTCCTCGAGGAGGGATTGAGGGAGGTGGAAAAATAGCACTGAAACCAGAAAAAAGCACTGAAACCAAAAAAAAACAGAATTTCCTTTTAAAATTTCTTCGGTATTTTTTCAGGTGATAATTGTACTGGAAATTTGATTTAACCAATCACCTTCTTTTGTCCCGCCGCAAGTAGGGAAATAAAAAAACGCCTTCGTTTCGGAAGGCGTTTCTAAAAAATCTATGTCGCAGAACAAATTAATGCTCTT
>JBEDAD010000192.1:0-6075 GCA_041177985.1 Bacteroidota bacterium
TCGTCAAATACTTCTGGTATTTTTGTCAATCCATCAATAATCAGGCGAACTTTCGACCCAAAAAGATCCTCAACATCTTCCAATGTAATGTGCGTATCTTCCACCGTGTCGTGCAACAATGCACACGTAATAGCGGTTGCGCCCAATCCCATTTCCTCCACACAAATTCGTGCAACAGCAATTGGATGGTAAATATACGGTTCGCCAGATTTTCTGCGCATGTCTTTGTGCGCTTCAACTGCTACGTCAAATGCTTTCCGAATCATTCGCGTATCTTCCCGTGAACGATCTTTTGTGGCGCGCAGCAAGCCTTTAAAGGCATTCAAGATTTCCTTGCGTTCCTTTTCAATATCGATATTCGGGAATTCTGGCGCTACTTTTGACATGTTATTTTGTTAGTTTTTTGCAGGAAGAACTTTCGCTGAAACTTCCCCAAAACCGATGCGTACGCCATCTTTCTCACAATGTCCACGCATAATAACTGTATCTAGATCCTGAATGAATTTACGTTCCGAACCATCGTTCAATTTCAATGGCTTCGTTCCTTTCCAAGCCAATTCTAGCATGGAACCGTAGGAATCTTCCGTCGGACCCGAAATCGTTCCGGAACCCATCAAATCTCCTCCGCGAATATTACAACCATTCACCGTATGGTGCG
The DNA here is from genome assembly GCA_041177985.1 of Bacteroidota bacterium. Taxonomy (GTDB): domain Bacteria; phylum Bacteroidota; class Bacteroidia; order Flavobacteriales_D; family Crocinitomicaceae; genus M0103. The sequence goes on from JBEDAD010000192.1 coordinate 659, forward strand.
CAAGTTGCTGCGCCATATTCCAATACATGTATTTAAAATTGGAACGACTGATTACCGTTTCAACCGAATTTTCCGGTTGAATAGCAACTTCCAAGGCAATATCGTAGGATTTTAAACCTTCGTATTTCAAATACGATAAAACTTCAGGATGTTGCTCTGGCGAAGAAACTTTAAACGGCTCCAAAGCATCCAAAGTAACTATCCAAGCAGAAATGGAAGAAGCAAAATTCTTTGCTAAAAATGGCCCCAGTGGCACATATTCCCATGTTTGAATATCACGGGCAGACCAATCGTTAAAAAGCACCATTCCAAAAATAAATTCCTCCGCTTCCGCAGTTGAGATAGAATCTCCCAAGGGTTTTCCATCAAACGTTATAAAACCTGTTTCCAATTCAAAATCCAAATTTCTACATGCTGCAAAAATTGGATCTGCAGCTGGATCTGGTTTGATTTGACCTTTCGGACGGTAAAATGCCTCTCCAGAAAGAATCACGGAACTTGCACGACCGTGGTAACCAACTGGAATCCATAGCCAATTTGGTAGCAAAGCATTTGCAGGATCTCTAAACATCGTTCCAACATTCGTTGCATGTTCTCGGGAAGAATAAAAATCCGTGTAATCGCCAATCTGAACCGGCATACACATTTCAACTTGCGAAATTGGTAGTAAAACCTGCGCAACATGGTGTTCATTCACCTTTAAATCGTCAAAATCCGCCTGCAACAATTTCGAAATTCTATTGCGTAAATCACGTGATCCCTTTTTACCTTTTTTCATCAGTCCATTCAGATAAAAGGTGTCAAAATCCGCCAATTCAAAAGGCAAATTCTCTAGGTAACCCAATACAAATAGCGTTTTCAAGTCGAGCACAAAATCACCGATTCGCACTCCTACTCTAGACGTCAATTGCGCTGTTTTAAAAATTCCGAACGGTAAATTTTGAATGGGAAAATCGGAATGTTCCGGTACTTCCACCCAAGAAGTCAACAACGGATTATTTGCAGGAATATTCATGGTAATGCGTATTTTAGTTTTGTATTTTTTTCTATTCGCGTTTACTGCAACAAGGTACAGATTTAAACATTAAAACGGAAGTGCATGATATCACCATCTTCCACGATATATTCCTTGCCTTCGACTTTAAATTTACCGGCATCTTTTACTGCATTTTCAGAACCTAAAGTTGTGAAATCAATATATTTCATCACTTCCGCACGGATAAATCCTTTTTCAAAATCCGTATGGATCACACCAGCAGCTTGCGGAGCAGTCATTCCTTTGGTAATTGTCCAAGCACGAACTTCTTTTACCCCAACCGTAAAATACGTTTGTAATTCCAGTAAAGCATACGCTGCAATAATTAGTCGATTTACGCCTGGTTCTTCCAGTCCCAATTCGTCCAAAAACATTTTTCGCTCATCGTACGTTTCCAATTCCGTGATATCCGATTCAATTTTAGCACCTATAACCAAAACTTGTGCGTCTTCATTTTTCACCGCCTCTTTAACTTGTTCCACGTATGCATTTCCCGCAGCGACAGATGCTTCATCCACATTACACAAATACAAAACAGGCTTAGCTGTAATCAGTTGAAATTTCTTAACGATTTCAATTTCCTTCTCGTCAAAACTTAATGCACGAACAGAAACACCTTGCTCCAAGCTTTCCTTGATTCGGTGCGCCAATTCATTTTCTTTTAAAATATCTTTATCGTTCGATTTCAAGACACGCGCCAAAGAAGCGATACGTTTTTCAACCGTTTCCAAATCTTTCAACTGCAATTCAATATCGATGATTTCTTTATCTCGTATTGGATTTACATCGCCATCCACGTGGATAATATTTCCGTCGTCAAAACATCTCAAAACATGAATAATGGCATCGGTTTCCCGAATATTTGCCAAAAATTGGTTACCAAGTCCTTCTCCTTTCGAAGCGCCCTTCACCAAACCGGCAATATCCACAATTTCCATCGTTGTTGGCATAACACGCTGCGGATTTGCCAAAGCTTCCAGTTTCTCCAAACGTGGATCGGGAACGGAAATAACACCGATATTAGGTTCTATCGTACAAAACGGAAAATTTGCCGCTTGCGCTTTCGCATTTGATAAACAATTAAAGAGCGTAGATTTTCCCACATTCGGAAGCCCAACAATTCCACATTTTAAAGCCATGATATTTAATTTTCCACAAAGATAATTAATCAAAAGGAAGGAACATAATTCCACTGCTTGGATTTACCATTTTCTTGTATCTTCGTTCCCTAATTTTAGCACATGAAACGAATCGTATTCCTTATTCTTATTTTGCATTTTGGCGCAAAAGCCCAAACAAACGACTCTATTTTTATTCGAAACATCTACAACGAAGCGCTGAGCAGCGGACACGCTTATGAAAACTTACGCGGACTCTGCAAAGATGTTGGTGCGCGACTTTCCGGTTCAGCAGAAGCGCAAATGGCAATTGAATGGAGTAAACGCAAATTGGAAAGCTATTCCTTCGATAAAGTATATTTGCAAGAAATAAAAGTGCCGCATTGGGAACGGGGAACAAAAGAATCTGGCTGGTTGCGCGCAAAAAATGGTACACTCACAAAAATCTCATTGCTAGCACTTGGCGGTTCAATTGGCACAAATGGCATTTTAACCGGAGAAATTGTAGAATTCCAACATTTAGACGACCTAAAAAAAGCGAAGCGCGGACAAGTAGAAGGAAAAATTGTTTTCTTGAACCAAGCGATGGATGAACAGCAGATTGTTACCTTCAAAGCCTATGGCGGTTGCTACGCAATTCGTGGAGAAGGCGCAATCGAAGCAGCGAAACTAGGCGCAAAAGCAGTTGTAATACGTTCCATAGGAATGCCAATCGACAACCATCCGCATACTGGATCAATGCGTTATTCAGAAGAAATAGAGAAAATTCCAGCCGCAGCAATTTCCACGCAAGATGCAGAAAATCTGGCTAAAATTCTCCAAAATGGAAAAGTAGAATTTATTTTGGAAATGGATTGCCGCTCTTTCCCCGATGCCGTTTCGTATAATGTTATAGCAGAAATTACGGGTACAACAAATCCGAACGAATATATCACTTTTGGCGGACACTTGGATTCTTGGGACACCGGAGAAGGTGCACACGACGATGGCGCTGGAGTAATTCATTGCATGGAAGCATTGCGCATCTTAAAAACAATGCACTACAAACCAAAACATACCTTGCGACTCGTTTTATTCATGAACGAAGAAAATGGGAATATGGGAGGAAAAACCTACGCACAATGGGCAAAAGACCGCGGAGAAATTCAGATTGCAGCATTGGAAAGCGATCGAGGTGGTTTTTCACCAAGAGGATTTAATTGTGATGGATCAACCGAACAAGTGAAATTATTGGAAAGTCTGGCTTTTCATTTTAAACCGTACGAACTGCATATTTTTGAAAAAGGATATGGTGGTGTGGACATCGGTCCGCTAAAAGAAACATATCCTGGAATCCCACTTTTCGGATTTGTACCAGATTCACAGCGCTATTTCGATTTTCACCATGCACCAAGCGATGTATTTGAAAATGTCAACAAACGGGAATTGGAACTCGGCTGCGCGGCAAATTGCGCTATGATTTACCTACTGGTTAAAAATTTATAACACGTAAAAAAAGATTATTTCAATTTTATTTTGGGCGTTCCTCTGACGAGTCAGGGTATCCGTTTTCTATCTTTTGTAAAAGGAACAAAAGGATAAACACTTCTATCCTTAACGCATAAGTAATAGCTTCGTGAAAACTATTTTACAGAAATGTAGAATATTTTTTGAATTAAAAGGCCGTGAATAGATAGTGTACAAAGTACTATAAACAGGTGGTGTTGATAAAATCATTTAGAAACACTTTAAAATAGAACTAAAATCCCTAATTTTGCAACCTATAAACACGTTTTAGCATCGTAGGATGCGTTTACTAAAGAAAATTAATTGATATGGTTCAAGACATTTTTGAAAAAATCAAAAACAACAGAGGTCCGATCGGACAACACGCAAAAGAATCTCACGGATACTTTACCTTTCCTAAACTGGAAGGCCCTATAGGACCTCACATGATTTTCAGAGGTAAAAAACGTTTGAATTGGAGTTTGAATAACTACCTAGGTTTGGCTAACCATCCTGAAGTGCGCAAAGCAGATGCAGAAGCAGCAGCAGAATTTGGTTTCGCAGCACCAATGGGCGCTCGAATGATGAGTGGAAATTCTAACTACCACGAGCAATTAGAAGCTGAATTATCTGCATTTGTGCAAAAAGAAGATACGATCTTGTGTAATTTCGGTTACCAAGCAACGCTTTCTGCAATCGACTGTTTAGTTGACCGAAGAGATGTTATCGTGTACGATGCTGAATCACATGCTTGTATCTTGGATGGTGTGCGCTTGCACATGGGAAAAAGATACGTTTTCAAGCACAACGACATGGAAGATTGCGAGAAGCAATTGGAGCGGGCAACAAAATTGGCAGATGAGCAAGGTGGTGCAATATTAGTGATCACAGAAGGTGTTTTCGGAATGCGCGGAGACCAAGGAAAAATAAAAGAAATTGTTGCATTAAAGAAAAAATTCAATTTCCGTTTATTTGTGGATGATGCACATGGAATTGGAACGTTAGGCGCAACAGGCGGTGGAGCAGGACAAGAACAAGGTTGCCAAGATGGTATCGATGTTTACTTCGGTACATTTGCTAAATCATTTGCACTAATCGGTGGTTTCATTTCTAGCGACGAGCAAGTGGTAGAATATTTACGCTACAACATGCGTTCTCAAATTTTCGCGAAAGCTTTGCCTTTGCCTTTGGTAGTAGGAGCTTTGAAACGTTTGGAATTGATGCGAAATATGCCGGAATTAAAAGAAAACTTGTGGACAATTACACATGCTTTGCAAAAAGGATTGGTAGATGCAGGTTTTAATATTGGTGAAACAGATACATGCGTAACGCCAGTGTATATGAATGGCTCTATTCCAGAATCAACAAACTTGATTTTCGATTTGCGTGAAAACTACAATATTTTCTGTTCGATGGTGGTATATCCAGTTGTACCAAAAGGAATGATAATTTTACGTTTGATTCCTACAGCAGTGCATACCTTGGAAGACGTAGAATATACAATCGATGCTTTCAAAAAAATCGTAGGAAAATTACATGCTGGAGAATATGTTTCCGATAAAATTGCTTCGGTATAGATAAATTCTTGAATTATTTTCAGCCTACTTCTTTCATTTTAAAGAAATGTAGACAAAGAAAACAAAATTCTAAACTATCTAACAAAAATAAATACTTTAGAAGACCAGTAGAAATATTGGTCTTTTTTTATGCCATGGAAAACGTACACCCGCATATTACACATCTGCTAAATTGCCTTGATTTAGAGGAGAAAGAGCAAG
>JBEDAD010000193.1:0-2833 GCA_041177985.1 Bacteroidota bacterium
CCTTTCGTTGTACTGGTTACATCCAGCTCTGCAGAGGCATTAGGTGTTGTTGTTCCAATTCCTACTTGGGAGAAAATACTGCTACTAAAGGCAAATACCAAAGCAGTAAGGGTAATGATTCGTTTGATGTGCATGGGGTTTACGTTTTACTTAAACAATAATATGGTTTTTATGGTTTCTAACGGTAAGGCTCAAAAAAATAAAGCCCTCAAAACAGTGCAAAATTAAAGTTTTTTTTAAAAAAACAAAACTTAGCTAAGTGTTTATCTACCTAAAAAACAAGTTGGTACCAATTTTACTGGTTTCTTAAGCTTTTTAACATACCCTAAAGGCGCTTTAAGCGGGGTGTTTAGTTACGCAGGAAGGATGAGGGGCTGGTGCGTATTTTTTTTTTAACGCGGTGTAATTTTTCTTACCACAGAGTCACAGAGTTTGCAGAGGAGTTACTTTTTAATCTTTGCGTTCTTTGGGTTTTTGCGGTGCATATTTTATTAACGCAAAGGCGCAGAGGTCGCAGAGGTAGAATTTTCTTTGCTGTTCTTTGTGGTTTTGCGGTGCAATTTTATCCGCTGCAAATCTTGTGCTGCGGAACAATTTGCATAAAAAATACTATTTCTCTTACTTTTTTCAGGAGCTAAAAAAGTAAGAAAAAGAGCCCTTGCGCTGTGCATAATTTGCTTACCCATTAGTGCCTTATTCAGGAAATTTGAAAAACTCGTCGTACCTCCTCAAACAGTTCCAAATTTCTTCTGAATTTCAGCACATGGGTGCCAAGCTAATTATACAATGCGCGTTAAACCTCAGGAATTATGAATGTTTTTTGCTTCGCTGGTGATCTTTTGCCGTTCCGCTATAGATCTTCTGCCGATCTTTCGGGATGCACAGAAGAGGTAGAATTTTCTTTAATTGGTGCGGGGAAGGTTTGTTGGAAGAGTTAGATTGTTTGGTTCCAAGATTGAAAACTGTAAGATGATTTTTGAATATAAAACTAAGAGAAGGTACCGCAGCAGTGCATCCCGAAAAGTCGGGACAAGATCTGCAACGGATCGGAGGTTGCCGCAGAAGCGAAGCTGAATTCAAACTACTTAGTTGTCTATTTATTTTACGCTTTTCTTGCTAAAAGAACTGACAGATGTGATATATACACCAAGAAAAATAACGAGCATGTAACCAATTTTTTCCAAGGTAATTGTGCCAGTGTAGTCATCTGCAATTCCAAAAGCACTCAGTAAGAATGCAAAAATCATCACTAAAACCGGTTGCAAATAAATATATGCGCTGGAAACAGAAGCAGTGAGGTATTTTAACCCGTACATCGTGAGCAAATACGTAAAAAACGTGACACCAATTACTACGTACAGAATCTTCATCCAAACAGCAAAAGGGATGACAGCAAAATTCGTTTGAAAAAATTCAGTCAAGGTTGGTGGATAAAGTACGATGAATCCTAAGCCAAATGTAAATACGTACGTGATAACTGTTAAAGGAGAATATTTTTTCATCAGTGGCTTTGCAATAACCAAATATACCGCATAACTTGCCGCATTTATAAAGAGAAAAAAATCGCCCAAAACAGAATCGCCTTTTCCGGTTCCTGCGGTAAGTGTCAATAAAATTGCGCCGAGTGTTCCGAGTAAAATTCCAACAGATTTTCCCACGGTTATTTTTTCTTTGAGAATAAAAAACGAAAGAATTACCACTAAAATCGGATTGACGGACATGATTATTCCGGAATTGATAGAGGAAGATAAATTCAAACCATGAAAAAAGAACAGTTGATTGATTGCCACTCCAAATAAACCACAAGCGGCAAGTAAACAATAATCTTTCCGCGCAATTTTTTCCCGAATAAAAAAAGTTTTTACCAACCAAAAAAGAATAGTCGCACCGAGCGCACGGAATAAAATAAACACATTGGGCGATAGAAAAATAGGCATTACGCCTTTCGCCAAAACATGGCTCGCACCGTATAATGTGTTGACCAAAAAAAGTGCTACGTGTGCTGAAACGGTTTTATTCAAACGAAAAAAATTAATTAAGCTGGTTATTTTTAAACCAATTTTTAAATGATAAAAGAAGGTGATTTTATCGTTACTGCGTCAAATTCAATTACACGTAAACGATCTTCAAATGCGCAAACCTTAGTTGTTAAACGATTTTACCGCAGCTTCAACAACTTGCTTCGTATTGCCAATGAATACCTCATCACCATTGATACAAAAAGGGCGTTTCAAAAAAGTATATTCTTCCAACATATAGTTGCGGTAATCCGCTTCGGTGAGGGTTCTTTCGTGCAAACCCATTGACCGGTATTTCATTGCTTTTTTGGAGAATAATCCCTCGTAAGAACCAACTTTTTCTTTCAACCAATCCAGCGTTTCTCCATCGATATTGGTTTCCTTGATGTTGATCAATTCCACATCGTCTCCAGGGGAAATCGCTTTTAAAATGCGCTGGCACGTAGAACAAGCGTTCAGTAAATAGATTTTCTTCATCTTATGCGTTTTAGTCTAATAACTTCAAGTGTAATGCCGATGTAATTGGAAAGGAGTTCGATGTATGTTGAACTCTATTGAAAATACTTTCGGTATTAATTGTTCTGTAAAAATTCGTCGTTTCGTTTCTTATCTTCTTCGGAACCAGGCGTATTGCAGCCTTTTACTTTTTTCTCAAACAAATAAATGAATTTTACTTGCGCTTGAATCGGCAGATAATTGGAACTATACCAATTTAAAGCAGCACAGCCTTTTCGCCATTCGTACATGCCGAGAATTGGAATTTGAACGCCCGGAATAAAGAAACTTCTGCGGCTTAATTTAATTCCAAATCCTAG
>JBEDAD010000194.1:0-3024 GCA_041177985.1 Bacteroidota bacterium
ACCGTTTCCTTTGTTGGCTTGCGGACCGAAGCTTTCTTCTATTCCAAGTAGAACATATTTAGTAGCATTTGTCTTTTCGGAGAAAGAAAGCTTTTGGCCAATTTTTGTTTCATTGGAACGCAAGATGGTTAAACCCTGAAATCGCTCCGCTGTAGCGGGATGAAAATAAAAATAATTGGATTCAATTTTGAACATATTTTTGTAATAATGTAGTAAATGACTTTGGAGCTGGAATAGGTTTCATGGTGTCTTTTTGCACGAAAACCAAAGTTGTTTGTGCTTTGCAGATTAATTCACCGGATTCGTTGGTGATGGTATAGTCAAAATAAATTCGTGCGCCTTTAACTTCCGTAATAGTTGTTTCAACCGTTAACGCATCATCATAGAATGCCGGAGCGAAATAGTTTACGGAAAACGCTGAAACAGGAAGCATAATTCCTTCTTCCTCAAGTTGCTTGTAACTTATCCCTAAAGATCGAAGCGTTTCGACGCGACCAACTTCAAAATATTGGGCGTAATTTCCATAATAACAGTAGCCCATTTGATCTGTTTCGCTGTATCGAACACGAAGATTTATCGAGAAAGAATAATTGAAATCCATTGAATATTCATTTGTAAGTCAAATTTAAAAATTATAACCAAAGGATTGTTCATTTATGTATTTTAATGGTTATTTTCGCAATGTGTTAATAAATACAGAAAGTCTTAAAAAAAGTTGCGGTTTAAGTGAAAAGTTATATCTGTTTAATATTTAATAGATTGATTGATTTATAGAGTGTTAAAATTAAGATACATGTAAAACTTTTTTAAAAATCAATACCCGAGTGATTTTTTTTTAAACTTTTTTGTGTGAATATTTGTCCCCTGATTGAATCCATTATAAACCACTTGTACTTTATATGCTTGGCGTAGTAAAAATTAATAACTGTTAACTAATAAAATAATAATGAATACTAATCACGAAGTCGTTTGGAATGCATGTTTGAAAGTCATAAAAGACAATATTTCTTTGCAGGCTTTTAAAACTTGGTTTGAACCGATTATTCCTGTTCGCTTAGAAGACAATGTGCTTACTATTCAAGTTCCTTCTCATTTTTTTTATGAGTGGCTGGAGGAAAATTACATTACTTTACTTAAGAAAGTTGTTAAAAAAGAATTGGGAACTGAAGGTACTTTAGAGTACAGTATCGTGATGGAAAATAACACCACAAATTCAACGCCTTACACTGTTAAATTACCAGCTCTAAATAAACGTTCTCTGAAAAACGCTCCGGTTTCCATGCCGTTGAATTTGAACGAAAACCAAATCCGAAATCCTTTTATCATTCCAGGATTGAAAAAAGTAAATGTGGATTCTAATTTGAACCCATCGTATTCTTTTGAAAATTTCATGGAAGGCGATTGCAACAGATTAGCGAGAGCTTCTGGATACGCAGTAGCAAATAAACCTGGTGGAACAGCTTTCAACCCTTTGTTGATTTACGGTGGAGTTGGACTTGGAAAAACACATTTAGCGCACGCTATTGGAATTGCCATTAAAAATCAATTTCCAAATAAAACTGTTTTATACGTAGGTTCTGAAAAATTTGCACATCAATTTATCGACGCAATCAAAAATCAGACAACCAACGATTTTATACATTTTTACCAGATGATCGATGTTTTGATCATTGATGATGTTCAATTCTTCTCTGGTAAAGAGAAAACGCAAGATGTTTTCTTCCACATTTTTAACCATTTACACCAAAATGGCAAACAGATTATCCTTACTTCAGATAAACCACCAGTGGAAATGCAAAGTATGGAGCAACGTTTGCTTTCTAGATTCAAATGGGGATTATCTGCTGACCTTGGTGCGCCAGATCTAGAAACAAGAATCGCAATTCTTGAAAAGAAAATGTATGGAAACGGTATTGAATTACCGAAAGATGTTGTGGAATACCTTGCGTATTCCATCAATACAAATGTTCGTGAAATGGAAGGCGCTTTGAATACACTTTTAGCGCAAGCTTCACTCAACAAAAAAGCAATCACAATCGATTTAGCGCGCCAAATGGTAGATAAATTCGTTAAGAATACTGCACGCGAGGTGTCCATAGAATATATTCAAAAAGTGGTTTGTGATTACTTCGATCTTCCAATTGAAATATTGAAATCCAAAACACGGAAAAGAGAAGTTGTACAAGCAAGACAAATTTCCATGTATTTCTCAAAAAAGATGACAAAATCTTCGTTGGCAAATATCGGTGCGCACTGTGGTGGAAAAGACCATGCTACCGTTTTACACGCTTGTAGAACCGTAACAAACCTCTCTGAAACAGACAAACAGTTTAAAGTATATCTAGAAGATCTGGAAAAAAAATTAACGATACAATAATAATTTAGGCCGTCTTTTTAAGATGGCTTTTTTTATGTACCTTTCCTTAACTAAATTAATCACAAAAATTAAACACAAAGTACCATGCAAGATCCAATAATATTTTATGCCATTTTAGCTGCGATTGTAATCGTATTTCTGCTAAAGTCCGTTCTAATTGTTACCGAAGCAACTGCTGTTGTGTTGGAGCGTTTAGGAAAGTTTAACCGAATTGCTGGACCAGGATTTGGTCTGATTATTCCCTTTATTGATCGAAAAGCTGCGACCATTAATTTGCGCGTCCAGCAACTAGATGTAACCGTAGAAACGAAAACCTTAGACAATGTTTTCGTTAATTTACAAGTTTCGGTTCAGTTTAAAGTGGGAAAAGACCAAGTTAAAGAGGCGTATTATTCAATGGATAATCCTAGAAATCAGATTTCATCGTATGTTTTTGACGATGTGCGGGCGGAAGTTCCGAAATTAGATTTGGATGACGTTTTTGCGCGCAAAGAAGATATTGCCTTCGCCGTGCAGAAGAATATCCATGAAAGTATGGATGAATATGGTTACCAGATCATCAAAGCGCTAATTACAGATATCGATCCTGATCACAAAGTGAAAGATGCAATGAACCGAATTAATGCTGCCAAAAGAGATCGCGAAGC
>JBEDAD010000195.1:0-6084 GCA_041177985.1 Bacteroidota bacterium
AAATTACTGGTTTCTTAAATTTATTCCAGTAGGTTTCAATTTTATCGTAGCGCTCGGTGTAATTGATCTCTTTTCGTTCTCCGTATGAATGTAGACCAATAACATCCGAAAGGCTGAAAAAACTCGTTTCAGGATTGTTTTCCAAATCAGACAAACGAGCGGGGCTATGGCAGAATAAAATGGCGCTATTTAAATTTGATTCAATAAATTTCTGTTGGTTAGAAATCCAGTTTCGGAGCAGGACAACTGCATTTTTTTTGGCATCGCGCTCGGTTTTATTTTCCAGTAATTTTGTGTACCAATTATCCACTTCGGAATAGCTATAAAAAGCCATATTGGAGCTATAACCCCAACGCGAAAAAATATAGCGGAGACAATTATTTTGCCATTTGATAATTTCAGGTTTTGTGAAATATTCTTCAATGGTACAATTCATCCCAACCTTGTATGGATTAAGCTCCCAGCGCACATTTGCCCAATCGCCCCGATCCATCACTTCCACGTGGTGGCGAAAAAGTGTAAAGTATACGTGGTTTTTTTCACATTTTTCAACGACTTGATCAAAGGCAAACATTTCATCGAGTTTGGAAGCGTAATTGTTGTACGTAGGCCAATCTGGCAATGCCGCTTGTCCGCCCAGTTCAAAACGCGTAAAATTTCCTCCTGCATCCACTAGTTTTTGAATACCGTCCAATTGTCTTTTTAATTGGGATGGATAAAAGCCACATTCTCCCGCACTTGCGATGTTTTCAGAAACGGCAAAAAATGGTTCATTCTTCTCGCTATAAAATAACCATCTGTCCTTTTCGGTAGTAGTCTGGGATACACTTAGTAAACCCTTGTGGTTGGATTTTTCACATTGAAAAGTACCTTCCGGAAGGGTAATCGTTTCAAATCCTGCAACACGAATTTTCACGGCTATTTTCCATTCTCCTTCTTGGTTCGGTGCAAAACGAAAGCGCCAGCTTAAGCGCGTTTTTTCCGGAATAAATTCATTTTGAAGCGAAGCCATATTCTCTGAACTTCCGGATAGTTTTTGACTAAATGGAGCAAAATAAAAACCGAAGCGGGTAATTTTAGAACCATCTGGAGCCGTCAATTCAACTCGAAAATCAATCGCATCCGGATCAAAAGGATTGACGCCGCCTTTTCCATTTAATAGGAAGTAATTGATCTGTTGTGTGATTTTTTTTGGAAGTTCAAATCCAAGTTCAATTTTTTCGTATTTCCCAACTTTTCCGGGAGTATCGAATGGCGTTAACCAAACTAATTCTTCTAAAATAGTATCGTTAAAAATTAGATTCGCCGGTTTTTGCTGGTTTATTATTCCTACTGGATTGCCTGTAACTTGAGAAAAAGCGGTGAGAAAAAAGAGATGTGCGATAACGATAAAAAATGTACGTTCCATTTGGATAAAAATAGGTGAAAAAATAGAATAGAAAAGTACACAATCTTTCTGTACATCGAAATGAAAAGCTTAATTCAAATCAATTTTTTCTTTTTTAGCATTTTCCGCTTCCTCTTTCCAGCCTTTGAGTTTGTTTTTAATTTTTGAATCTTTCTCCGCCTTTTTCTGTTCAATTGGATTTTCAGTCTGTTTGGTTCCAAATTCAATCTTTAATTCCTCTTTTTGGAACGTTTTCTGTTGGTACGATTTTACGGTAGAGTCGTTTTTGAACATTCCAAATTCCGTTTTCAAAATCGATTGTATGGTTTGCTTTTCAGCTTCTCTATTTGCTTTAGACTGTTCTTTTTTAGCCGATTTATCCCATTCTACCGTTGGGTTTTCTAAATCGCCAAACATACGCATGAAGATATACATGCCTGTTCCATCGTCGATTATTTCGCCAAATTCAGAGCTTGTCTTTTCTTCTTTCAAGTCCCGGAAGCGAAATGCGAACCGATAGTTTATCTTGTTGTCGAAAGTATGCGTTCCAGAAGTTTCAATATCAAGTGCATTTGTATGAATGACCATTGCAGGAATCTCCAATTGCCCATTTTGAATGGTAAAGGTGTTTTCAAGCGTTTCAAACTTTAAATCCACTAATTTTTTTTCAAGGCCAAGGATGTTATTTTTCCCAATTGCAATTTTTGCAGATGGCGTTTTTAAACTTTCTGTAATGGATTTGAATGCCTCCACATTTTTTAATCTTCCATCCTGAATTTTGATGTAAACCTGCGATTTGATTGATTTTGAAATGATGCCGGACCGCAAATCAAATGGCGCTTCGAAGTATACTTCAGCGTGGGCTTTCCCAAAAATATTATTTTCACCAATTACTTCTTGGTTGAAATTGTCCCATTCGCGAAAAAGCTTTTTGAATTCGAGATTATTGGAAGATACGTTCGTTGTAACGTGAAATATTTCTGCAGTCCGCTCTTCAATTGTCAAGTCTCCTTGTATGTCAGCTTGCGCATTCTGAAGCGAAATTGATGGGAAATAGATTTTTCGATTCCCAATGATCATATTCCCAGATAATTTTTTGAATTCGTGTTTTTCGTATTTTAGTTCTCCCGCTTCCATGAACACTTGTCCATCGATATCTTCTGGTAAGATGAATTTTCGACCATCTTGAATTTTCTCTTCTTTGCTCGTTGTGCCCAAATCTTGGACATCTAGAAACTTACTTTTTATCTCTAAATCCGCTGTTAAGCTGCCTTTTTGCTTAAAATAGTTTACAATATTTTTGAATACTCCGTTGAGTGCCAAATCGGATGCGCCAATTTTCAGTTCCACGTTATCAATTCCAGCTTCATCGTTCCGGAGATACAATGCACCATTTAAATTCTCGAAGGTTCGTTTGTCTTCATTTAGTTTGAGTTGGACATTCTTCATGCGCACTTCACCCTCACAGGTAATAATGGAATAATCCATCGTTTCGTCTTCTTTTGGAATGCTTTGAATGTTAAAGTTCGTTTTAACGCCCAAATTTCCATTGATTTTTTCCACAAAAGGCAAGTGAAACAAAGAATGCAACATGGTTAGGTTAACATTACCAGTGCCACTTCCGAGGTAATTTGGCGCTTCAAATTGCGTGATTTTTAAGTCACCACTGAAAAGTCCTCCGGGTGTTAGGAAACGAATTTTTGAAAGTTTCAGGTATTCGTTTTCGACGCCACCTGCATTAGAGTATTGTCCGTTTAAATTTATTTTTCTAATTTTTAATTTCTTTTCAGGCTCCGTCAATGTGCCATTCTCAATACCAAAATCGCAGGAAATCGCAGGAATGGAAGTTGCTGTATTTTCCCCCTTCACGCTTAAATCAAAGTAAACTTTCCCTGTTCCCTCAAATTTTTTAATTTCATCGATTTGTGAAAACGAGAAGTTATTTGCTACGTCCACAAGTTCAATATCTTTGGAATGAGCTTCAAATTCCAATTGTTTTGGCGTTACTATTCCGCGAACCTGAAAAGGCAAATTGGATACGTAAACTAGGGCTTTCGGAATCTCAAAAACACCTGTCTCCTGATTTACTTGAATGTCTAGTTCAAAAGATACCGGTTTGTTAGCGAGCAAGGTGACATTCCCACTTTTTGCTTTGAGCATCTGCAGGTTGCTTTTTGCGCGCAGAATAAATAGTTTTTCCGTAAAATCTCCCTTTAGTTCCAGTTCATTTAGCTTGGAGGAATAATATTGACTGGTTGCTTTATTCGTATAGGAAAACCGCATTTTTTCCAATGAAACCTTTTCTAGATTCAGTTCGAAATCCGCTGCGCTTGTATCTTTTTTTGCTTGCAGTATATCGTAGTTTACCGAACCGTTTTTTCGAATTTTCAATTGGATAGTACCTGGAGCAACTTGGATGGATTTTACGTTGTACTCTTCGTTCCAGATTTCAATAGGATTAAATTTCAAACGTATGCGCTCGCTATACAACAGCGTATCTTGATTTGTGGAATTTGAATAGGAATCTTGAATAAAAACATCGTTGAAATCTACCGAAAGATTAGGGAAAGAACCCCAAAATGTTAAGTCTACCTTGGAAACGGAGACTTTTGCGCGTAAATGTTTGTTTACTTCCGTTACAACGATACCGCAGATTTCATCCTTAAAAAGATATAACGCTCCAGTAATGAGTAAAAAAATACCCAATAAAATTCCAAGGAACCATTTTGTAATTTTAAGGAAACGTGTTTTCATTCTAACATACAAAGTTATGTCCGTTTGGGCATCTGAAAGCGCAGAAATACTAAACTTATTAACGGAAAGATGTGGGGTTTTGTTACACCTATAAAATTGTTTACTTCAAGCCATTTGAATGGTTCAACTAGAGTGCGATTCATACACGTCGAATTGTAAGGGGAAACAACGTATTTCATCGGATTTTAAATAAAAAATAATCTCGAAAAATCTTTTCTGGTTGTTCTTTAATCCTTGTACTTTGTGCTATCTTTGTTCCTTAAAAAATACAAAAATGAGTTTACTTACAGTAGGTAGTGTTGCCTTTGATGCGATTGAAACACCATTTGGAAAAACAGATAAAATAATTGGCGGAGCGGGCACCTATATTGCCTTGTCGTCCTCTTTTTATACAAAAGATCAAAAAATAGTTGCGGTAGTTGGAGAGGATTTCCCTAAAGAAATGCTGGATACTTTGGAGGCACGTGGTCTGGATTTGGAAGGTTTACAAATCAAAGCTGGTGAAAAAACTTTTTTCTGGAGCGGTCGTTACCACAACGACATGAATTCACGCGATACTTTGGTGACAGAATTGAACGTTTTAGAGCATTTTGACCCTATTATTCCTGCAAATTATCAAGGAGTAGAATACTTAATGTTAGGAAATCTTAGTCCACAAGTACAAAGAATTGTAATTGAGCGTTTATCCGAACGACCAAAACTAATTGCGATGGATACCATGAATTTCTGGATGGATATTGCCATGGACGATTTGAAGGAAACATTGAAATTGGTGGATGTATTGATTATCAACGATGAAGAGGCGCGCCAATTATCTAAGGAATATTCTTTGGTAAAGGCATCCAAAGTTATACGGGCAATGGGTCCAAAATATTTAATTATCAAAAAAGGGGAACACGGCGCATTATTGTTTCATGGTGAAAATGTATTTTTTGCTCCAGCGTTACCTTTGGAAGAGGTTTTTGATCCAACTGGCGCAGGCGACACGTTTGCTGGCGGATTTATGGGCTATATTGCTGCTACCGATGATGCATCCTTTGAAAACATGAAAAGAGCAATCATTGCAGGATCAGCATTGGCTTCTTTTTGTGTTGAAAAATTTGGAACGGAACGCTTAACGGAAATCACATTAAAGGATGTGGAACAGCGAATTGAGAAATTCGTTGCATTGACTAATTTTGACATGGTACAAACGATAGGATAAAACTCCTAAATTTCTGCGGTATGGAAAATAATGTATGGATAATAGAGCTTAACGATTTAACGCAAAAAGAAGATGCGTTGGCAATAAGCAGAGATGTGAATGAATTGAAATCCCGTTTTGAAGATTATATCCTCGAAGAGGAGCGGAAAGTTCAAGTTGCATCTATGGAAGCGAAAGAAGCTGGGGTGGAATTGGAAACAATTGATTTCAGACCTTTGAAAGACGCATTTTATGAAGTATATAATGAGTACAAAGCGCGCCGAAAAGAAATGATTGACGCAAGGAATCTTTTGGAATCCGGCAATCTTTCGTTAAAACGTAATCTGATTAATCGCTTGAAAGAGGTGATTGAAAAAGAAGAAAATATCGGGGTTGCATATTCTTCCTACAAGGAAATTCACGAAGCTTGGAAAAAAGTTGGTGATATTGCTCGCGAAAAGCGGGATGAAGTGCAGCACGAATATTCCCGATTATTGGAGGATTTTTTCTATAACATGAAAATTTATCGTGAATTAAAAGAACACGATTTAAAGCGTAATCTTCAACTGAAAATAGAGGTTGTTGCGCAATTGGAGGTTTTGAAAAACCAAGAATCAATCAAGGAAGTGGAAGGTTCGCTCAAAGCATTGCAAAATGAATGGGAAGAAATAGGTCCAGTTGTTAACGAAGAATGGGAAGCACTTAAAGCAAAATATTGGGAGCAAGTGCGCGCAATTTATGACCGCGTTAATGTTTTTTA
>JBEDAD010000196.1:0-5483 GCA_041177985.1 Bacteroidota bacterium
TGTTTTGGGATAAATGGAGATCCTTCAATTGTTTACAAAGAGATTTTTGCTGGAGCACGTTATGCAACGTATTATCGTGTTAGCTCATTTGATAAGCAAAATGGAAAATTGGTCTTAAAAAGCGATCGAAGAATCAGTATCGAAGAAGATATTGTGAGCATTGAGGAGGATACTACGAATACTATCGAGTTACAGATTATTGATAATGGAAATACAATCATTATTCAGGATGATAATTTTAGTGATGCTAACATCGTAAAATCAGAAGCATTGGAATTTGAAATTTTAAATCGAAATGGCCTTCCTACAAAATTTAAGAAAGCCTTGGTAGAAGCCGAACAAGCAAAAGTTGAGTCAGAAAAATTCGACACCATAACATTTTCAGAGACAGAAATCGAATCTGACTTTACAATTACGGTTAGAACGTGCATGTTTAGAAATATTGTTATTATCGATTCAATTTTTGGAGATTGTATTGACCCAGAATGCTATTCTATGAGCGTATTAAAGAGGATAAACGGAAATCAAGTTGAAATCGAACTTTCACAACTATTTAAAAATGGTGGACTTGATGTTGAGAAAATTATTAATTCAAAATCAATTGAAAATTTAAAACGCTTTCAAGATAGAAATTCAGAAAAATTTGATGAAAGATATTTGAATTCTGTTTACCAAAACCATTCATTTAAAGGAAAAAAATGTATGATTCTTACACGAATCAAATAGAATTGCGATATATACGTGAAGAAGATAAATTATTTCAATTCCGAACATTTGTAGAGATTGAAGAAGGTGAAAATTATCAACAAGGGGATGGAATGTTGTTCATTGAAATAACCTATGAAGAATTGCTACCCTATTTTGCTGAATAACTACTTTTTCAAAAAAATCAAATTGAATCAATTTGCTTAGTCTTTACTTAAAGCAATTTTATGAATATTCAGTCATTAGCCATTTTCTCACATTCATTTTCAAAATACCATCGTAGGAAGTATCAGGGTCGTTGTCCATGGTAATTAGTAAGCGCTTGTGGTAGTTTTTAATTGCTCTAAATGGTCTAAGTTCTCTTTCTAATGTTTGAGGATCTCGAACGGTATATGCAACTTGATAATACTCCATTTCTCCAGTGTTTGTCTCAGATATAAAATCAATTTCAAACTCATTTACTTTTCCAATCCAAACTTGTTTATTTCTTCTTTTTAATTCCAAAAAAACAATATTTTCTAAAACATGACCCAAATCTACATGAGCAGGCTTACCTAATGCAAAGCTTCTTAAGCCGATGTCCACGCAATAAAACTTATTGCCGGAAGTTAAAATTCTTTTCCCTTTGAGATCGTATCTATCCACTTTATAAAATAGAAAAGCTTCGCAAAAAGCTGAAATATAAGATTCAACAGTATGATTTGAAATTTTTCTCCCGTTACTTGACAAAGTATTTGCTATTGAACTATAAGAAACAAGACTTCCCACAGAGTCAAATAGAAATCTAGAAATATCTCTTAATTTTAAGTCATCTGCTATCCCAATTCGTTGCAATACATCTTTGATGAGCACCGTATTGTAGATTCCTTGCAAGTAATCATTATTTACTATAATATTGGACTTTTGAAAGTCTACAAGTTGAGGAAATCCACCTTCAACCATAAATCTTTGAAATAAATTTCCTTGTTCATCTCCCTCAAACGCACTGAAATATTCAGCAAAAGAAAGTGGTAAAATATGTGTCTCGATATATCTTCCTGTGAGCTTTGTAGCAAGTTCTCCAGAGAGAAAATAGGCATTGGAACCTGTTAAATAAATATCAACATTAGACAGTAATAATAGACCACTTACAGCTTTCTCAAATTCTCCAACTTCTTGAATTTCATCCAGAAAAATGTAATTCATGCACTTTTCTTTTATTTTTGGCAGGATGTTTTCATAGAGTGCTTTCCAATTCAATATTTCGCTAAAAATGGGATCTTCAAAGTTGTAGCGTATAATTTGAATCTCAGTACTCGCTTGTTCTTTAATTTTTTCAATAAGTAAATCAAAAATGGTTGATTTTCCGGACCTTCTTACTCCTGTTAAAATTTTGATAATACGTTTGTCTTTATAGATAAGAACTTTATCAACTATTTTCCACCTTGTTATCATAATTTAGTTTTGAATAACAAAAGTAGTAAAAAAAGTTAAAACTTGGAATTTCATTTCCAATATATATGTATTTTAGTAAAATTTTGAATTTCATTTCTAATTATTATATATTTTAGGAGGGAAGAAGAAGCTTTGAAGGTCTTATCTACTTAAAAACTGATAGGAGAATAAAAGTTTACAGAATTTTAAGGAAGTAAATGGCTTATTGAACCTAATTCTCAGGTGTTTCAAAAGAAATTTAAAAAAATTGCTGGGAGAAACTTACAATTCAAAATATCGATTGATAAAAAGTAAACTTTTTAGAAAAAATTTATGAAACACCTATTATTCTTGTTTTTTGCGATCAATTCTTTCGCAGCATTCAACCAATCAACTGTAACCATTTATAAAAAAAGACCAGCTGAATTTGAATTAATAAACTATTCAAAAATAAGTAGATCAGCTGTTAGTAACGCATTGGTGGAAAATTATAAGATAAACGAAAAAATTGAGGGCATTATTGCGAAATATGGAACTTTGAAAGTGCAAACGTTCAATCCATATAAAGCAGATTTAACAACAAATAGAGATTCAACACTAGTTATAGAATACACTATTATTAAAGAAAATTTTACCCAAACGACGAAAGAAAGAACAACTTTACTAAAACAAGCAAGTGGCGACAATTCTGTTTTTTACTGCGAAGCAAATGGTGAAATAACTTTGAATGTACGTTTGATTGATGCAAAAACCAACCAATTAATCGTTGAAAAACGGTATACGTCAACTTCCACAAAAAAAGGGGCAGAAACAGACAACCAAAGGGATGCTCCGAAAGTAGATTTAGCGATATTGTCGAACCAATGTACTAACGAAATTGGCTTTGCTTTTTTAAAATTTGTTTCGAACTGGAACGAACAAGTCACAATTGAATTTGAAGAGGATAATAAATTTGTAGAACTACCAGTTGTTATAAAAAACATGAACACAAATAATTGGTCTGCAAGTATTGAATTACTAAAGAAATATACTGAAGACCCTAATTTTAAAAGCAAACAAAAAGCAAAAGCTTTGTACAATTATGGTTTGGTTTTAATGTATGACGATCAATTCGACAAAGCTAATGAAGCTTTCAAAGCAGCAATTACACTTTTCCCGAAGGAAGAAAAGTATACCAATGCTCTGACTCAATTGAATGAAGAAAAAAAGCTTGCCGAGATATTAATTGACAGAAAAAATAAACGTGAGCATGAATTAAAAAAATTCAAAACCGATCAAGATTTGATAATCAAAAAGGAGGACTTTATTTTCTCAAACATTGATGAACTTGTTTCTCTAACTGGTGTAAAAGAACTAAAGACTTTATTATTTCCAGATGATCCCAAAAACCCTGATAATGAGCCGATTGTGTTTGATTTTGCCGAAGGTTCATTCGAATACAATATTATCAATGAGAAGAAGGTAATAAATGGAAATATTGAAATTCAGTTTGGGACTCCAGGGTTTTCTAATAATGTTCGTGGGAATTTAAAAAATGGTGACGGATATCTGACAATCGATTTTTACAACAACGAGATTGATTATTCTTTTGGAATCCTAAAATTAAATTTCTCACAAAACATATGTAAGTCTCTCAGGTTAGAAAAACGAAATATTTCAAATGATTCTTTGTATTACTTTGAAACCGATAATATTAAGAGCTTTAATCTGGAACAGAAGCTTTATGAAACAAGTGGCCTTTTAAAAGTTAACAAAACAATATTTGGACCAAAGGAATTCCCTTTAGTTCGTTATTTGGGTTATTTCGATGGAGAAAGAGAAGGATCAGACTACGAGCAAAAAGAATTTAAATTCATTTTAGTCAAACGGGTAAACAATAAAACAGAGGAATTCGGAGATGTAATAGATATAAAAGCGAATGATGTTCCTAGTTCACTTGTTGCAACTCTTAAAAGTCTTAGTAGCGTTAACAGCTTCTATAAATTGACTTGTGATTTAGCCTTATTTAAGTCTGAAATTTATGACTATCAAGATACTTTAGTCATGTTGAAAAAACTTGAACAGATAATGATTTTCGATGTTGAAAACTATGTTAATAAACACAATGAAAAAATAAGCTCTGCCGAGCTATCTAATTTAAATGCGCTAGTTAAAAAATGGGTAAATGCCATTGCTGAGGGCAACTATGATGTCTACAAATCATTGACACCAAAGGCTGCATGGATGAATCTTCAAGATTTCGGCAAGGCCAATACCGAATTCAGCCGAAATAGAGAAGCCATGATTTTTCAAAATTCCTCCAGATATATAATCACAACTGTGGATGTTTTATCTCCTAATAATGCTCAATATGAGGAATTAAAAAGAACAGGATGTAGTATTAATTATGTGGCAGTTCTTTATGGAAGCTTTAAACATTTCAGTGAAAAGGAAGGCATTTCGCTGATAAAAGAAAATGGTGTGTGGAAAGCTGTTGCTGTTGGAAAATATGGGAACACTAATAATATGAAGGCGTTATTTGTCTTGTCAAAGGAAAATATTACAGCTTGTGGTTGCGTCCAAGATGTATTGGAAGGCAATCAATTTGAAGCTGATAAATGTGCCTATTATATTCGAAATACAAGTTTAATGTATGAAAGAGCAAAGTTTGAGAAGTGTTTCGCAACGGCTAATTATTGCGCATATATTGCACAAAGTAAAATATTAGGGGTGAGTTTTTATTCCGATTTCAAATTGGGTAATTGTCCATAATGGATGAATACTATTTGGATGAAAATGGGGGCAAGATATGGCACGGTTACCGTAAAAATCTCTATCCAACATTAAGTCCTAAAACAGTTTCGTTTTATGAACATGGAGATTTAATGTGGACAGAAACATATGATGAAGTAAGGAATGTTTTAACAAGTAATAGATAATTTATGGAAGAAAAAGACAATTTAGAATTAGAAAGACAACGTATTGAATTAGAGCGTCAAAAGTTGGAGTTGGAGCGTCAAAAGCTGGAATTTGAAAAAACGGTCGATTCAAAAGCTCTTAATACAAATGAGTTGTTTGGAAAGTCCCCGAACATAGCGGCAGTTGTTTTGGCTTTAATCTCACTTGTTTCTGTGTTTTTGCCTTGGATAAGTAGTCCAGGTGGTTCGATTAATATGTTGAATGAAGAATTTGTGCGGGGTGTAGGTCCTTTTGGATATTTCTGCATTTTGATTTCATTAGGAATGACAGTCATGTCATTCTTTAGGAGTATGCTCATTAAACTGTGTCAAATATTTTTTTTAGGTTTAATTATAAAAGATATTTTTGACAAATGGACACAAAATTTGATTTTGAGCAATTCTCAAAGGACCTGGTTGACAGCGTAA
>JBEDAD010000197.1:0-2976 GCA_041177985.1 Bacteroidota bacterium
GCTTTGTCCAATCTACCAATCGGGAAAATTCGTTTTGGATAGTTGATGTAATCAATAATATTATCTTTTTCAACGCTTGTATCGGTTGTACAAACAATTCCTATCGGTTTGTTAAATGCAATGTATACAGGTTTGCTTGGCGGTGTTGAAATCAATTTTCCATCCACACGCACTTCGTCTGTTGGAAGAATTTTTGTTCCCATTTCTGGAATTACGCCATTTAACGTTACGCGTCCTTCTTCAATTAATTTGTCAGCCGCTCTGCGGGAGCAATATCCAACTTCACTTAAATACTTGTTTATACGCGTGGCTTGGATTTCTTCCATTTAATTTTTTTCTGTTTTCATACTTGGCTGCGGCGAAATTAGAGTTATTAATCAAGAATCGAAAATCCTGCGCACAGAATCGATAAATTCAAAGCAATTCTGTTGCTTGCGAGATAGGGAAAAAGGCAGTTTGAACTTCTATGGAATAATTTGTTCACAATTTAGAACTTGGTTCTTTCTCATTTAAAATACATAAGTATCTTTGTGTACAGTAGAAAATTTTCAAAAATCAACACTATGAATAACTGGTTTACAGTAAAAGTAAAATATACGAAGCAATTGGACAATGGGACATTTAAGCGTGTTTCAGAACCTTATTTATTGGCAGCGATGACTTTCACAGATGCGGAAGCGCGTATTTACGAAGAATTAGGAAGTATTATTCGAGGAGAATTTAATGTTGTCGGTATCACAAGAACGGAGATTCACGATATTTTTGCCTACGACGATGCGGATATTTGGTATAAAGTTAAAATCACTTATGATAGCGAGGCTGCTGACGATGAGAAAGCTAAAAAAGTAGCACAAAACTTTCTGGTTTCGGCGCATTCCGTGAAAGATGCTTTTGATCGAATCAAAGAAAGTTTGGCAACGTTGATGGTGGATTACCAAATCCCATCGATAATTGTTTCTCCTATCGTAGAGATTTTCCCATATACAGAAAATTTAGATCGCGAAATTGAAAGACGACCAATTGAAAAAGCAACAGACGTGGAAAGTGCTGAATCAGCGCCGAAAGGGAAAGTATTTTCTGCACCAGGAACGGATCTAGATGACGAATTGGAAGAAGAAGAAATTGGATTGGACGATGAGCTGGAAGACAGCGAGTTGGAAGACGAATTCACAGAAGAAGATTAAGCTGAGATGGAAGATTTTATAGAACAAATGCGCAACGATCATAAGGAATTCGATCATGGAAGCTTGGAAGGGTTTTTTGGTCACGCGCCATTTGATCTATTTAATTCCTGGTATTCTGAAGCAATCAAAACCGCTCAATTAGAGCCCAATGCGTTTGTTTTGGCAACGGTTGATTATAGAGACCAACCGAGTTCTAGAATTTTATATTTAAAGGAATTAGTGGCGGAAAAATTTGTTTTTTACACGAATTACCAAAGCCACAAAGGAAAAGACCTTGCTGCAAATTCAAGCGCTTCCATGTTGTTTTTCTGGCCTGGATTACAACGCCAAATTCGAATCGACGGCCATTGTTCTAAAGTTTCGGAAGAAGTGAGTGATGCCTATTTTTCTTCGCGTCCGCGTGGAAGTCAAATTGGTGCGTGGGCTTCTCACCAGTCCGAACAACTAAGCGACCGCGCAGATTTGGAGCAACGATTGGAAATGTATGCAGAAAAATTCCCAACGGAAGTGCCACGTCCGCCGCATTGGGGTGGATTTGAGTTGAAACCAACACTAGTTGAATTCTGGCAGGGCAGACCTTCCCGTTTGCACGATAGAATTGTATACGAATGGGAAGAAAACGATTGGAAAATTTACAGAAAGAATCCGTAATCGATGTACGAAATTAAACCGGAACTTTTCTCGCTGTCCAATGGCATTCGTGTCGTGTATTTGCATACGCCATCGCAAGTAGCGCATTTGGGAATTACGGTTCTTGCAGGTTCTAGATTTGAACGAAAAGCAGAAGATGGACTAGCACATTTTTTAGAACATTGTATTTTCAAGGGAACAACAAAACGAAAAGCTTTTCATATTTTATCCCGTTTGGATTCTGTTGGTGGCGAGTTAAATGCCTACACCGCAAAAGAGGAAATGTGCGTGTATGCTTCGTTTACGAAAGAACACATTCGCAGAGCTTCCGAATTATTGGCGGATATAACCTTGAATTCCAATTTTCCATTGAAAGAAATTCAGAAGGAAAAAGAAATTATTCTCGATGAAATAAATTCCTACCTCGATAGCCCGAGTGACAAAATATTTGATGATTTTGAAGAACATTTGTTTAAAGGTCATGCACTTGGGAATAATATTTTAGGAACGAAAGAGCGCGTTCAAGGCTTTACCCGTGACAATCTTCAGGCGTATGTCAAACGATTTTTCACAACGGAAAACATGGTGATTTCCTTTGTCGGGGAAATTGGAAGAAACCGCCTGGAAAAAATGCTTGAAGAGGATTTCAAAAACTGTTTACCAGGGAAACACAAAGAACTTGCGGAGAAATTTGAACTCAACAAACGGTTTAAAATTCGAACCAAGGAAGCAAATTACCAAGTTCATGCGATTGTTGGTGGAATTGCGCCAAATTATAACGAAGAATCGCGTCGCGGAATGGCTTTATTGACCAATATTCTCGGCGGACCAGCATTAAATTCCAGGTTGACGCTTTCCATTCGGGAAAAATATGGCTATTCCTATAACGTGGAAGCAAATTATACACCTTATGTGGATACAGGATTTTGGAGTGTTTACTTGGGGACGGATCCAAAATACATTGACAAATCGATTGCTTTGATTTACAAAGAATTGAAACTTCTGAGAACAAAGAAATTGGGCGTTTTGCAGTTGAACCGCGCGAAAGAACAATTAAAAGGACATCTTGCACTAGGAATGGATAGCAATTCCGGTTTGATGTTAGGATTAGGGAAAAGTTTGCTGTTGTTCAATCAAATTGATACGATTCCAGAAATCTACC
>JBEDAD010000198.1:0-4680 GCA_041177985.1 Bacteroidota bacterium
TTAGCAATGTCAGCACCAGAAAAACCTGGTGTTTGTTTGGATAAAAATTCAATATCTATTCCTTCTTCTAATTTGATTGGTTTCAAGTGAACTTGGAAAATTTCTTTTCGTTCATTGATATCCGGCATGTCCACATAAATCTGACGGTCAAATCGACCAGCACGCATTAAAGCACTATCTAGAACATCCGCTCTATTTGTAGCTCCAAGGATAATAACACCTGAATTCGTGCCGAAACCATCCATTTCAGTTAATAACTGGTTCAAGGTGTTTTCGCGCTCGTCGTTGGAACCGAAGTTGTTATTCTTCCCTCGTGCGCGGCCAATCGCGTCAATCTCATCTATAAAAATAATAGCTGGCGCTTTTTCTTTTGCTTGCTTGAATAAATCTCGAACACGAGATGCTCCAACGCCAACAAACATTTCTACAAAATCAGATCCTGAAAGCGAGAAAAATGGCACTTGTGCTTCTCCTGCAACAGCTTTTGCAAGAAGCGTTTTTCCTGTTCCCGGAGGACCTACAAGTAACGCGCCCTTCGGTATTTTCGCTCCTAATTCAGTGTATTTTTTAGGATTCTTAAGAAATTCAACGATTTCTACAATCTCGACTTTAGCCTCCTGCAAACCAGCAACATCTTTAAAAGTGACATTTGTAGATTTACCTTTGTCAAATACTTGTGCCTTGGATTTTCCAATATTGAAAATCTGACCGCCACCGCCGCCGCCAGTCATTCGTCGCATGACAAACATCCAGATGACAACTAAAATGAGAATTGGAAGTATGAAACTTAATATGTTGCTAATATAATTTACTTCCTCAACGTCAACCAATTCTATTGTTTTTAGTGGCGTCTTTTTTTCTGACCTTAATTCAATATTTTTTAGTTTGATAACTTTGTTAAGCTCATTTACTTGCGATTCAAAATTTCCTGCATCGATGATGTTTAACTCGAAAATAGGATTTCCTTTTTTGATTGTTTTACTTTTCTTTAGGACTTTCTTGAGTTCTTTGTATTGCGAATCATTGGATTTCACAATATAATCCCTTCCGTTCGAACTGATTTGAAAGTCTACACGAACCTTATTTACCAATTTAGCATCTTCAACATAGCCTTTTTCAGCTAAATCAAAAAAGGTGGATTGGTATTTTACTGGAACGCGTCCACCAGAACTCATAAATAATTGGAATCCAATAATGGCAACGCCAATTATAGCATAAATCCAGTAGATTGAAAATGGACTCTTTTTCTTGTTGTCTCCTTCTGCCATGGTAAATTTTAGTTCAAGTTCGGTATATTAATTCTTTTTGCATCAGCCCACAAATCCTCTAAATCGTAAAATGGGCGTGCATCTTTGTAGAAAACGTGTGCAACAACACTCACATAATCCAACAAAACCCATTCACTGTTGGATTTACCTTCAATATGCCAAGGTTTTTCCTGAATTTCTTTACGGGTATGGCGTGCAATAGAATTACAAATTCCATCCACTTGCGTAGAAGATTCACCACTACAGATCACGAAAAAATCACAAACTGTGTTCGCAATTTCACGTAAGTCCAATACCACAATATCATTCGCTTTATTCTCTTGCATTCCCTCTACAATCGTGTCACATAGGACTTGGGAATTAACATCTTCGTTTTCTTTGTACATTCAATTTTTTTAAGCCTTACAAATCTAACTTTTAATTTTAATTTTAACCAGTCAAAAAACGTATAGAAGCATAAATAAATCATGCAAATAGGTCAAAAAATTATCCGATTAGATACAGTAGATTCAACGAACAATTATACTGCCAATCTTATTAAACAAGGTAAAATACTTCCCGGCGCGGTAATAATGGCAGATGAACAAACAGCTGGAAAGGGTCAGAGAGGCGCAGTGTGGTCTTCTAACGCTGGGGAAAATATGCTTTTGTCGGTATTTTTGAACTCTGCCAATCTGTCGCTACACCAGCAGGTTGCTTTAACCCATTTTGCGGCAGTTTCAGTTTTGGAAACTTTAAGAAAAATTGGCATTTCAGCCCAAATAAAATGGCCGAATGATATCTTTGTTGGTCACCGGAAAATTGCTGGAATATTAATTGAAAATGCAATTGTCAATGGGCAAATTTCCCATTCCATACTTGGAATTGGTTTAAACGTGAATCAAATGGATTTTAAGGATCTTTCTGCAACGAGTGTAAAGCGAGAGAAAATGGCTTTTTATGCGGTTGAGGATCTGCTTTTTCAGTTGATTTTTGTACTAAACAAGTATTGGGAACCATTAAAAAGTGGTGATTTAGGGTTGTTGCGCTCACTTTACTTGGACAACTTGTATTTATTGGAACAAGAAGCAACGTTTGAAGATGAGAATGGAATTTTTAATGGAACTATTCAAGGAATTAGCGAAGTTGGTCTTTTAACGATTCGGAAAGTAGTGAATGGAGAAACTATTCTGCGAAATTATGACCTGAAAGAGGTGAGGTTTATTTCGAAAAGTGCGCTTTAAGGTTTTCTGACATCAAATTAAAAAGCGCGGTTAATGGTTTTTGAACCATCATTTTCAAGAAAACATTCAATTCCCCATCAAACACAATGAAACCTTCCGTTTGTTCTCCTTGTTCAATAATATGAAGGGTTAACCTAAATGGAAACGGCGATTTTTCTCCGGATTTCATGAAAATTTTGGATGCACCTTCCGAACCATCCTGAATGAGAGAAATAATTACCGCTCCCTGCACTTTAAAAGAACATTCCGTGGAAGTAGATTTCCAATCCGCAATTTGATCTTGTGGCAACAAATGAATAAGATTTTGAGAATCTTTCAAAAACGCGGCAACTGTCTCTTGGTTCGCTGAAACAATAACTTTTGTACTTTCTATATTCATCGCTACAGCTAATTATTTTTTCCAGGTTTCCGGTTGATTTTTCCACTCCCGAAGCGAACTAACATCTTTTTGTGTAATGTAATCCTTTTTTAATGCTTCTTCCAGCATGAAATCATAATTCGTCAATGTAACATAAGGACAGTTTGCTTTGGTGAAATTTTCCTCAGCGACTTTAAACCCATACGTAAAAATGGCAATCAATCCTTTCACATCCATTCCTGCATCTTTCAACGCTTCAATCGCTTTTATGCTGCTTCCTCCGGTGGAAATAAGATCTTCGATGACAACAACTTTCTGGCCTTTTTCGTAATATCCTTCAATCTGATTTCCCATTCCATGCTCTTTTGCAGAACTACGGATATAAATAAAAGGTAAACCAAGTTCTTGTGCAACTAAAGCGCCTTGTGCAATTCCTCCTGTAGCAACTCCGGCAATGACATCTGGTTTTCCAAAATAATCCAAAACTGCCTCCGAATAGGCTTGTCGAATGAATGTACGTATGGAAGGAAAGGAAAGCGTAATCCGATTATCACAATAAATTGGAGAGTTCCAACCCGATGCCCAAACGAAGGGATTATTAGGTTGAAGTTTAACTGCTTTAATTTGTAATAAAAATTCCGCTACTTTTAGCGCTTTATCATTGTTCAAAATCATAGTTACAAATGTACAAAGTTTTTATAGAAAATAGAGCGATAATTTTCGCGGAGGAAAATAATATTTCAGCCAATAGCCTTACCATAGCTTCCGATAAATTGGTTTCTATCGAAAAAGATCTCCTTCCTATTCTTCATTTGAATGAAAAGATAACGGAAATGTTTATCGTTTGCGAAAATCCTGAACAGGAAATTCAGAGGTTATTTTCAGATTACGATAAAATAACTGCTGCTGGCGGTATCGTTCGCCGAAAGAATGAGTTTCTTTTTATAAAACGCAATGGATTTTGGGACATTCCAAAGGGAAAAATAGAAGAAACAGATGAATCATTAGAAGAGGCTGCGCTGCGAGAAGTGGAAGAGGAATGTGGTATTAAATGTTCTGAAATTGTAGGGGTTATTGCAGTTACGTACCATACCTATGTGTTTGAAGGAGTTCCAACGTTGAAAAAAACATACTGGTTTTCTATGCTTTACGAGGGTAAGAAATCACTTAAACCGCAATTAGAAGAGGGAATCACGAAAGCGAAATGGCTGAAAAGAGAGGGTTTGGATAGCGTTCGAAAAAATACGTTTGCTTCTATTTTGGAAGTTATGGCTATTTATTTCGAGGAACTTTCAGTAGAATAAGTGGGCTGTTTTAGCCAGAAAAGTAAAATAAATTATATTTTTTTGTTAAAAGATTTAATCGACAAACGGAATTATTGTAATCTTGTTAAAAAATAGAAATCTATGAAAATTTTATTATTCTCTTTGGTCTTGATGTTTGGATTTCAACTTTCAGCACAAGAAACAACCAAAAAATCCTCCGCAAAGAAAGAAACGGTTAAGAAAAAAGGCTTGACATTTACCAAATTGGAAATCGTTCGGGATGCAATTCCGTATGGTTCAGAAGAATTGTTTTCGTTTGAATTCAAAAATGATTCCAAAACGCCGGCAATCATCCAAGGCGTGCAGACAAGCTGCGGTTGCACAACGGCTAACAAACCAGAAGCGCCAATTAAGCCAGGTAAAAAATCTGAAATTTCTGTGAAATACGATACAAAGCGTGTTGGTCAATTCACAAAAACAATCACGATTACTTCAAATGTTTCCGAGCCAATAACATTGACTATTAGAGGAACTGTTTTGCCGGAACCGGAAAAATAAACGCAATT
>JBEDAD010000199.1:0-10529 GCA_041177985.1 Bacteroidota bacterium
TTCGGGAAGAACCGGAAGCTAGAGTGATTACAATAGCTTATTTTTCCTTGGTAAATATTCATGAATACGCGCCGCAAGCTTCCTCTTTTGCAAAATCTGCAGCTTGGATACCATTGAATGAAATTGACGAATTGGCGTTTGACCACTCTGATATTTTGCAAACTGCTTTGAAAAAATTAAAGAACAAGATTAGAATACAGCCAGTTGGTTTTAATTTATTGCCAGAAAAATTCACACTTTCACAACTGCAGAAATTATACGAAGCGATATTAGGTAGAGAGTTGGATAAGCGAAATTTCCGACGAAAAATGTTGAAATTACAGTTGGTTGAAATGCTCGAAGAAAGACAAGAAAAAGTACCGCACAAACCTTCACAGTATTTCAAATTCAACGAAACAAACTATAATAAATTGATCGAAAATGGCTTCGATAATTTTGGTTTTTAAAGCGCACTAAATATCCTAAACATTAAATTTTTCTTAACTAAGTGTAATTTTGACACAAAGATTGTATATTTGATAAAATCATTTCCTTAAAATTATGGGTCAAACCTTGAAAACATCCAAAACGATAAAGCCTTTTAATGCTGTAATCTTCGGCGGAGATGGGGATTTAGCTCTGCGAAAAATTTACCCTGCGCTGTTTCACCGTTTTGTGGACAACCAGATTAATTGTGAGTTTACCATTTTTGCTATTACGCGATCCACAAAAAAGCATTCAGAATTTTATTCAACATTAGGAGCGTTTATCGAACAGTCTATTGACTATGAGTTGGATCGAAATAAAATTGACATTTTCCTGAAAAAAATCGAATTAGTAAATATCCCAACCCACAGTGAAGCAGATTATTTGCCATTAAAATTGGAGTTGGAGAAAACGGCTACTTTTCAAAATATTTTTTACTTATCCACTCCCGCGGATGCATTTGGCGATATCAGTGATATGCTGAAGAAATGTAACCTAATCAATCCCAAAAGCAAGGTGGTTCTGGAGAAACCATTGGGTTTCAGTTTGGCTTCTTCTCAGGCAATTCACGCAAAAATAAGCAGGTCCTTTTCGGAAAATCAAATCTATCGAATTGATCATTATTTAGGGAAAGAAACCGTTCAAAATCTTATGGTTTTGCGTTTTGCAAATCACTTGTTCGAACATTCTTGGTCGTCGGATCATATTGAATGTGTTCAAATAACGGTTGCAGAAAGTTTAGGTGTTGAAAGCCGTGGCGATTATTATGACCACAGCGGTGCGCTATTAGACATGGTTCAAAATCATTTGTTGCAATTGCTTTGTTTGATTGCCATGGAGCCGCCAGCAAAACTAGAGGCGGATTTTGTTCGGAATGAAAAATTGAAAGTGCTTAATTCTCTGCGATTGATGGATGAAAAATCAGTCGTGACGGATACGGTAAAAGGGCAGTACACGCGCGGTAAAGTTTTTGAAAACCAAGTTCCATCCTACTTGGAGGATATCGGAAAATATGAATCTGGAACGGATACTTTCGTTGCAATAAAAGCGTTTATCGACAATTGGAGATGGAAAAACACACCGTTTTATTTGCGCACAGGAAAGAGAATGGCTAAACGCTATTCTGAAATCGTTATCCACTTTAAATCTGTGCGACACAACTTGTTTCCTTCTCAAGGAGAAATTCCAGGAAATAGGCTGATCATGCGCTTACAGCCGGAGGAACGAATTGAATTGGTGCAAATGACAAAACTTCCTGGTCCTGGTGGTTACCGCTATAAGCCAATTTCTTTGAAACTGGATTACATGGATTCTTTTCACGAGCGTTTTCCAGAAGCGTATGAGCGCTTAATTATTGATGTTCTTAGGGGCGATCAAACGCTTTTCATGCGCCAGGATGAGTTGGAAGCAGCGTGGATTTGGATTGAATCCATTGCGGATAGTTGGAAAAAAGCAGAAAAGAAAAATGTATTATACGAAGCAGGTTCTTGGGGCCCGGGCGACAGTGTAATGGAGAAAGACCACGCTTGGAGTAAATTAAAGGAAAATGACGATAAAGAAATTTGAATCAAAAAATGAACTGGAGAATTCTCTGGTTGCAGCTATTGTTTCGGAAATTTCTGCAGCAATAGAAGTGTATGGCGACGCGCGAATTTTAGTTTCCGGTGGTGGAACACCCTTGCCACTTTACCGCCTGCTTGCTGCTGAGAATGTGGAATGGTCAAAGGTGAAAATTGGTTTGGTTGACGAACGGTTTGTTCCACTGGAAAGTGAATTCAATAATGGTTCGCAAATTCAACACGCATTTTCTCATCCTGCTGCAAAGTCGGCAACGTTCATTGGAATGGTTCAAAATGCAGACGATTTAAACGAAAATATGAAATTGGTGAATGAAAATTACCAGTTGTTTTTAGAACGAACAGATTTCACATTACTCGGAATGGGTGAGGATGGTCACACGGCTTCTCTTTTTCCAAATGATCCTGCATCGGAGGCAATTTTAATGTCGGATTCTTTGGGGATTTTTCCGACCCAAGCGCCTAACTATCCGTTTCAGAGAATTACCTGCAGCAAACAAACGCTTTTAAATAGCACTTCGCTTGTATTATTTATTGTAGGCGAGAAAAAATTAGAAATATTAAATAATTCTTCCACCGCACATTTGCCAATTTCTTCTTTTTTGGAAAATGTGCCTAACTTGGAGGTATATTACGCAAAATAATGGTTAAAAAGGAAATAGAACAGGTTACGAATCGCATAATCGCTAGAAGCGCAGAAACGCGTAAATTGTATTTGAGTCAAATGACTGCTCAGTTCGACAAAGAATTTAGTCGTGCACATTTAAATTGTGGCAATTTAGCGCATGCGTTTGCTGGCTGTGGCACGGAAGATAAGTCTGCATTAAAGACAAATATTATCCCAAATATTGCAGTAATTACGGCATATAACGATATGTTGTCGGCACACAAAACATACGAGCATTATCCGGAAGATTTGCGAAGATTTGCTCAAAAACATGCTGCCGTAGCGCAAGTTGCTGGTGCTGTTCCTGCAATGTGCGACGGCGTTACGCAAGGCCAACCGGGCATGGAAATGTCTCTTTTTAGCCGTGATGTAATCAGTCTTTCAACTGTTTTGGGACTTTCACACAACATGTTTGATGGAACGTTGTGTTTAGGAATTTGTGATAAAATTGTTCCCGGATTATTGATTGGTGCGCTGAAATTTGGACATCTTCCAACGGCATTTGTTCCGGGAGGCCCGATGGAAACAGGAATTAGTAACGAAGAAAAATCTGCTATTCGTCAAGATTTTGCAGAAGGAAAAATCGACCGGGCGGCATTGTTAAAAGGTGAATCGGATTCCTACCATTCGCCAGGAACGTGCACGTTTTATGGAACCGCCAACAGCAATCAAATGTTGATGGAAATCATGGGCTTGCAATTACCGGGTTCTAGTTTTGTGAATCCAGGCACTGAGTTGCGGGAATTGCTAAACGAGGAAGTAGTGAAAGTAATCGCAGAATCGTCGCGCAATAAAACGATGCAAGCGACTTTGTCGCACGTGGTGGATGAGAAATCCATGGTTAATGCAATTATTGGTTTACTTGCAACGGGAGGATCCACCAACCATACAATTCACTTAATTGCCATTGCAAAAGCGGCAGGAATTATTATTAATTGGGAAGATTTTTCAGATCTTTCTGCTGTGATTCCACTTTTAACACGTGTTTATCCAAATGGTGCAGCGGATGTAAATCATTTTCACGCTGCTGGCGGAATGGGATTCGTTATCCATACGTTACTGGAAAACGGATTGCTCCACCAAGATGTGCAAACCATTCTTGGATTCGGGTTGGATAAATACACGCAAGAACCTAAAATACAAGACAATAAATTAGTTTGGTCGCAAGGACAAAAAAATTCCTTGAATGAATCGATTGTGCGCCCTGTTTCCAATCCTTTTCAAGCGGAAGGTGGCATGCGCATGATGAAAGGAAATATTGGCCGTGCGGTTATGAAAACTTCTGCTGTGGCGCCAGATCAAATGGTAATTGAAGCTCCTGCAGTTGTTTTTGAGGAACAAGAAGATTTGATTATTGCCTTTAAACAAGGAAAATTAGACAAGGATTTCATCGCAGTTTTGCCTTTTCAAGGACCGAAACAAAATGGAATGCCGGAACTCCACCAACTTACTCCAACTCTGACCATCTTGCAGAAACGTGGTTTTAAAGTTGGATTAATAACGGATGGCAGAATGTCTGGTGCTTCAGGGAAAGTTCCTGCATCTATTCATATCGTTCCGGAAGCGCGAGACGGCGGTTTGATTGGGAAAATACAAACTGGCGATCTTATTCGCATGAATGCAATCAATGGAACGCTTGAATGTCTCGATCAAAATGTCCAAAATAGAGTTGCTCGAACAAAAGACAATAGTGCTGTTTTTGGTTTGGGAAGGGAATTGTTTTTTAACATGCGCGCACTTGTATCCTCCAGCGAAGAAGGAGCAAGTTTTTTATAACGAGTAAACACCGGAAATTATGCATACTACCGTTCAAAATAATATTGCTTCTATCTTGGCAAAAAACCCAATTATTCCTGTCGTTACCATCAATAAGTTGGAGGAAATTGACGGAATTGTGCACGCACTTTTAGAAAAAAACATTCATTGTATTGAAGTGACCCTCAGAACGGCTATTGCGTTTGAAGCGATTCAAGTAATCAAGGAAAAATATGCTTCGGAATTGTCTGTAGGGGTTGGAACCGTTATTTCCAGTGCGCAAATTCAAATGGCGAAGCAAGTTGGCGTGGATTTTATAGTAAGTCCAGGAATTTCCAAGGAATTGGCGCAAGAACTCATGGATTCCAAGATTCCATTTATCCCAGGTGTTGCAACGCCAAGCGATATTATTTTGGGATTGCAGATGGGTTGGAATTTTTTCAAATTTTTCCCTGCGAATTTATTTGGCGGATTGCCAGCACTAAAAACCTACCAATTGGTCTTTCCAAATGTTGTTTTTTGTCCTACCGGTGGAATTAATGAAACGACGTATCCAGATTATTTGGCACTGGAAAATGTTCTAAGCGTTGGTGGATCTTGGATGATTAAATAATCAACTCATTATTAACAGTAATAGTTAATTTCGTTGCACAATAGTGTCAACTCATTGAATTAGTGCGCGCTAATATCATTTACTCCGTGAAATAAGTTAATTTTCGTAGTATGCGTTGGAATCCATTTTTCGGCGTATAAACGTAAATTAACCTGCTTTTTCATGAAAAACACCTTCAGAAGATTAATCGTTTTTGGCTTCATTATAAATATCCTTGTTGTCTTGGCTCTTGGCTCCATTTATATCTTTAGAATCACAAAAGAGAGGCAATTTAAATTTGATCAGGTTTTAGATTGGTCGGCACTTTCTCTTTTTGTTCTTTCCTTTATTTTATTGACGGTAGTTTTTCAGCTAATCTTGTCGCAAACCAATGCGCGCAATGTTTCAGAACAGCTTTTATTGGACAATAAAAAGTTGCTATTGTCTATAATTGACAACACCACTAATCCGATTTCCATAAAAAAAATAAATGGGGAGTATTTGCTTGTAAATAAGCAATTTGAACAACTTTTCCATATTACAGCGCAAGAAGTAAAGGGTAAAACAGACCATGATTTTTTGGAGAAAGAAATTGCTGATGCGTATAGAAATACGGATTTAGAAGTGGTGAAGGCAGGCAAGGAAATGAAATTTGAAGAAACTATTTCTCAGCCAGATGGCTTACATACGTATATTGCAGTGAAATTTCCGTTGTACGATATCACCGGGAGAATCTATGCAATTGGCGGTATTTCAACAGATATTACAGAACGGAAAGACACGGAAAAGTCCTTGAAGGCAGGTGAAACATTCTTCAACATGTCGATGGATAGTTTGATTATTTCCTCCAAAGATACTTTTGTAAAAGTCAATCCGGCAACACTAAAAACCTTAGGTTATTTGGAATCGGAATTATTGAATAAACCGTTTATGACATTTATTCATCCGGAAGACGTTGAAAAGACAAAACAAGAAGTCGTTAAGTTAGAATCGGGAGCAGTTACGGTTAATTTTGAAAATCGATATTTATGCAAAGACGGGTCTTATAAATGGTTGAACTGGACTGCTTTTCCAGATAAAAATACTGGACTTTTATATTCTGTTGCACGAGATGTAACGAGCCAAAAAAACTACCAAGAGTCGTTGCGTGCTGGTGATAATTTTTTCCAAATGGCTTGGGAAATTCTCGTTATTTCCACCAAAGAAAAGTTTATAAAGGTTAATCCCGCATTGATTAGGGTGCTTGGCTATACGGAATCGGAGCTCGTTTCCCGACCATTTATTTCGTTTGTTTTTCCAGGCGATGTGGAGGATACGAAAAAAGAATTGGATGTAATCCACAATGGCACTTCTTCCACTAATATTAAAAGCAGGTGGGTGTGTAAAAATCAAGAAATTAAATGGCTTTCCTGGACAGCGACAATTGATCCGGCAACCAAACTTTTGTATATGGTGGCGCAGGACATTACGGAGAAGATCAAATTGGAAAACGAACAGCAAGAAGCGGTAAATCAATTGTATGAAAACGAACAAAAACTCCGATTAATTCTTGAAAATATAAGCGATGGCGTAATTGTGGCCGACATAAATAAAAATGTTTTAATGGCGAATGATATGGCAAATACACTTTTTGGAGTGGAAGAAGACGAAAAGATGACGGCTGATTTCAGTACGTATTTTGAACTGTATTTACCAGACGAAAAAACGGTGTTTCCATCCCAGAATTTACCAATTGATCGCGCGCTAAAAGGAGATGCAACGGACGATATAGACGTGGTTTTTTGGAATCCGGAAGCGCAAGAAAAGAAACGAATGCTCTTGAGTGGGCGGCCAATTGTTGACCAGAAAAAAGAAGTGATTGCGGCAGTAATTACCATTAAGGATATTACAAAATACAAGCAATTGGAAGAAGAATTAAAGGAAACGGAAATAAAATACCGGCGCTTAATCGGGTTTAAAAAGAATGAAGAATAAGGAAATTATTTATCCAGAACCTTTGGGATTCTAAAGTAGTCGGAATCTTTTTTCGGTGCATTTTTCAATCCTTCGTCTTGCGTTATCGTAACAACAGCAACATCCTCCCGCAATTTATTGTATTCGTCGGTCATGAAAATTAAAGGTTCTACATTATCTGTTGGAATTTCACTTAACTTATCCATGAAAGCAATGATGTTTTCCATGTCTTGTTGGATTGCTATTTTTTTCTCTCCCTCAAATTCTAATCGGGCAAGATGCGCAATATGTTCAACCGTTTCTAGACTAATTTTCATAGGACAAAAGTAAAAAAAAAAGACCAACTTTAAAATTACATTTCCCGCGCTTCTTTCAATTCGGGATATTCTTTCAAAATTGCCGAATTAATGCGATTGAAGCAAAGCTGTATCAATTCGTCTTCTTTTAATTCCTGCACGTGTTCTTTGCTTACATACGGATGAATATAAACGCGGGATGTTCCAGGTCGCGCTAAACCCAAGAAGTCTTCCGGATCTGAAAATAACACATAATTATTGGTAAACGTTACAGGAACGATTGGAATAGAAAGTGCTTTTGCTAATCTAAAAGCGCCTCTTTTAAATGGAATCATTTGTGGGTTTAATGTGTCGGGAATTCCGCCCTCCGGGAAAATCACCAACGACCAACCTTCCTGCACCGCTTTTTTTGCCATGCTGAACGAAGTTGCTGCTTTACCGCGATTTTTTCGGTGAACGGGTATATTTAAACCTTTGAAATAAGCCCGAATAATAGGATAATTTAGGATTTCTCCTTTCCCTAAAAACAGAAAAGGATGTTTGGGAAGAATCGAGTACATGAAGAAGATATCCAAGTACGAAGTATGGTTTGCAATAATAATGTATGGACCTTCTGGAACTGGAGAATGGACGATTTTTTTAATCCGATAAAAACAAAAGAACCGCATCATCCAACTCCAGAAAATGAAGAGGCGGAAACTGAACTTCTTCCATTTTTTATTGGAAAGTAATACGAGAAAAAATGGATACAGTAGCACAGCGAAAATCGAAAAGATGATTCCCACATAACATTTCCACAAAAGAGATAGTATGCCCTTGATTTTCTTCATTTCTACTAAAACCAAATCGTTAGCGTCAAAAATACACTTTTCAAAATGGAATAGGTGTTTCTCCGGATTTTTTTCCTTGAAAATAACTAAATTCGCATAAATGAAATAAAATTATGGCACGAATTCTTACGGGTATTCAAAGTACTGGAACGCCGCATTTAGGGAATTTGCTCGGAGCAATTATTCCAGCTATTGAATTGGCAAATAAACCGGAAAACGATTCTTTTTTATTTATCGCAGATATGCATTCGTTGACGCTGATTAAAGATGGAGCGGTTTTACGTGAAAACACCTACAGTACTGCTGCTGCTTGGTTAGCATTTGGCTTGGATACAGAGAGAGTAGTATTTTACCGCCAGTCGGATGTGCCGCAGACAACAGAACTTTCCTGGTATTTATGTTGCTTTTTTCCATTCCAGCGCTTGACTTTGGCGCATTCGTTCAAAGATAAGTCGGATCGTTTAGAAGATGTCAATGCAGGATTGTTTTCGTATCCGATGCTCATGGCTGCTGATATTTTATTGTACGATGCAGAATTTGTTCCTGTTGGGAAAGATCAATTGCAACATATTGAAATTACACGCGATGTCGCTGCGCGCTTCAACCACCAAATGGGAGAAACATTTGTGCTTCCTGAAGCATCTACAGGATCCGATACGATGTATGTTCTCGGCACCGATGGACACAAAATGAGCAAATCAAGAGAAAACGTCATCAATATATTTCTTCCAGAAAAACAATTGAAAAAACAAATCATGTCGATTCTGACGGATAGCAAGGAACTGGAGGAACCAAAAGATCCGGAAACGTGCCATATTTTTGCCATTTACAAGCTTCTAGCTTCAGAAAGTGAGTTAGCAGAAATGCAGCAAAAATACCGTGCTGGTGGATTTGGTTATGGCCATGCAAAAACAGCGTTATTCGATCTTATCTTGACAAAATACGCTGCACAACGCGAACGCTACACGTATTTGATGGAACATAAAGCGGAAATAGATCACGCACTTTTGATCGGCGCACAGAAAGCAACATTAGTTGCGCAATCGGTTCTAAATAGAGTAAGAGCAAAACTAGGCTATTGATTTCCATTTAATTGCGGAGTTGAATTTTTTTTTACATTTGTTACCTGATTTTCAGGCTAAAAGAAAATATACATGCGTAGTATTTTTATTGTTTTTTCGATTCTTTTTCTATTAAATGGGTGTAGCTCAGAAGAAAAAACCAACAAGAAAGCGGTTGGTGGAAAATACTATGGTGGCGATTTTAAATTCATGTCTTCCGAAAGGGTAAATAATTTATTCCCTGTTTCTTCCGTTGATATTTATTCCCAGCGCTTAAATTCCCAGATTTACGAATCGCTTGTAAAATTGGATGTCTCCTCTATGAAAATAGTACCATCTATTGCGGAATCTTTTGAAATGAGTGAAGACGGGAAAACGTATACATTCAAAATTCGAAAAGGTGTACGATTCCATGAAGATGAATGTTTCAATGGTAAACCGAGAGAAGTTACTGCAAAAGATGTAAAATATGCGTTGGAGTTTGCATGTTCTGGATTGGATTTTAACAAAATGAGTTACCTTTTGGTGAACCGAATTGAAGGAGCGGCAGAATTTTATAAAAAATCGCAGCGAAATCTTCCTAAATCTGGTGTGTCTGGAATAAGAGTGTTAAACAAAAGAACAATACAAATTAACTTGGATGATCCTTTTATCGGCTTTGATAAAATTTTGGCGCATACGAATCTTGGTATTTTTCCGAGAGAAGCTTTTGAAAAGTACGGAGCGGATATTACCAAAAATCCGGTTGGAACAGGCCCGTTTATGCTCGATATTCTAGACGAAAATGGTGTTACCCTAAAACGCAATAATCACTATTGGCGAAAAGATAATCTGGGAAATCAGTTGCCCTTTTTAGACAAGATCGTAATGACTTACGTGAAGGATAAAAAGAGTGAAATTTTAGCCTTTAGAAACAAGGAAATTGACTTGGTCTTAGAAGTTCCTGTAGACTATATCGAAAACATTTTGGGAACCTTAAGAGAGGCACAAAATGGTAAAAATGTAAAACATAAAGTTATTTCTACTGCAAGTATGAGTATAAACTACGTTGCGTTTAACTGTGAAAGTGCCGAATTTAAAAATCCAGCCGTCCGAAAG
Source organism: Bacteroidota bacterium (assembly GCA_041177985.1). Classification (GTDB taxonomy): domain Bacteria; phylum Bacteroidota; class Bacteroidia; order Flavobacteriales_D; family Crocinitomicaceae; genus M0103. Next base: position 10,295 of record JBEDAD010000199.1, read on the forward strand.
GCGTTTAATCTTGCAATCAACAGAGATGAAATTGTAGAAAAGTCCTTGTTGGGGGAAGGTTGGCCAGCTAATAATGGATTTGTTCCAAGTATGGATAATTTCGATTATAGCAAAGTAACAGGCTATTCGTACAATGTTATAAAAGCACAGCAACTTTTGGCGCAAGCAGGATTCCCGAAAGGAAAAGGTTTTCCTGTTTTAGAGTTTTATGTGAATGCAATTAAAGGATCTTCGG
>JBEDAD010000200.1:0-6176 GCA_041177985.1 Bacteroidota bacterium
TTCTAAAAGCAGAACTTGAACGTATTGTTGAAGCATTTAAGCCGGATTTTTTACACATAATTAGCCAAAACGAACAATTACCCCAAACATTTGAGAATTCTGTAATTCTAATCAAGGGTACTCGAAAAGCAAACATGCAGCGCTTGGCAAAGCAATTTCGTTTGAAAAACCACAAGACCTTCGTTGAAATAGATTTGAGCGCAGTTCGGAAAAACATAATGGTTTTTAAAAGTAAGTTGCAGCCAGAAACAAAAATATTGGCAATGGTCAAAGCGCAATCCTATGGGTCAGGCGTGGAAAAAATGGCACACTTCCTGGAACAGCAAGGGATAGACTATTTGGGAGTTGCTTACACCGACGAAGGAGTTGAATTGCGAAAGCAAGGGATTAAGTTGCCAATTTTAGTCATGAATGCCGAAGAAGATGGTTTTGAAGATTGCATCAACTACCAATTGGAACCTGCAATTTTTTCGTTCAATCAATTGGATCAATTCATCAAAGAATTGATTTTTCAGGGGCAAACAGATTTTCCAATCCATCTGAAATTGGACACAGGGATGAAACGACTAGGATTTGAGCTGCAGGACGTACCGTGGGTATGCGAAATTCTGCAAGCCCAACCAGAAATTCGGGTAAAATCTGTTTATTCCCATTTGGCAGATGCGGATAATCGGCGCGATAAAAGATTTTCAGAGCACCAAATCCAGCGCTTTAATCAAGCAGTTTATACCCTCTCACAAACTTTAAATTATACTTTTGATCGCCACATTTTAAATTCGGAAGGTGTTGCAAATTATCCAAATGCGCAATTTGAAATGGTGCGCATGGGAATTGGAATGTATGGTCTTAGTTCCAATCCAACGGTAAAACAAAAATTAAAACCTGTAATGCGTTGGATAAGTGCTATTTCTCAGGTGAAGATATTGGCAAAAGGCGATAGTGTTGGCTATGGTCGAACATTTATCGCAGAAAAGGAAACGAAGATTGCAATTATTCCGGTCGGTTATGCAGATGGCTTCAAAAGAAGTTTAAGTAACGGACAAGGTGGCGTATTTATTCAACATAAATTTTGCCCAACTGTTGGACGTGTTTGCATGGACATGATAATGGTGGATGTTTCAAAATTACAGGTTAAAGAAGGCGATCGCGTCGAAATAATTGGTGAAAATCAAACCATAGAAAAATTTGCGGAAAACATGCAAACAATCGCTTACGAAGTGATGACGAGCATTTCAAAACGAGTGCATCGGGTTTATTTGGAAGAATAATCGGTAACCAAATTCTCTAACTGCGAATTGCTTATAATTGAGCAGTATCAATCAATCTTACTTCTCCGCAAAAAGCAGCAATACAGCAAGTTGAACTTTCGCTCCACGTTTGATCAAGTGCCTCCAATGTTTCACTAGAAACGATTTCCAAGTATTCCAATTCCAATTTTCCCTTCTTGAAAAATTCGATTGCTTTTTCCCGCGATACAGCAGGAGAAAACTCCCGCTTTAATTTTTTCAGCAAGGCCAAGGTTTGAAGTAGAATTAGCGCATCTTCCTTCTGTGTTGCTGATAATCGAAGGTTTCTGCTGCTTAAAGCAAGACCATTTGGCGCTCTTTCAATAGCACAAGCTACAATTTCAATTGGAAGAGCTAGTTTTTTCGTCATTAATCGAATAACAGCAACTTGCTGAAAATCTTTTAAACCAAAGAATGCTTTTTGAGGCTGTACAATCTGAAATAAATTGCGAACAACATGCACCACGCCCTGAAAATGTCCAGGTCGAAATTTTCCCTCCATGACTAAATCTATTCCTTCCAAGTCGAATGGCGCAAAGAAATCTTCCTCCGGATATATTTCCGAAACTGCTGGCGCGAAGACAAAAATGTCGCCTTCCTTCTGCAGAAGAGCTATGTCCGCTTGCAGCGTGCGCGGGTATTTATCTAAATCGGATGCAGTGTTAAATTGTGTTGGATTTACAAAAATGCTAACCACAACTTGGTCGGTAACCTGAAATGCGCTTCGAACTAGTGAAATATGGCCATCGTGCAATGCACCCATCGTTGGAACAAATCCAATGGATTTCCCTGCTGCTTTGATTTCTTTTAGCGCTTGAATGAGCGATTGTTTGTCTTGAAAGATCTGCATGAACTGTACCCAAATTGATAAGATCAATCGACAAAACTATCTCTTTTTGTTGAAGTTCCGCTTTTTTTTCTATATTTTTGTACTGTTTTTACGAATATAAAATTCATGGAGAAAAAGAAAATACTTTTTGTGTCACAAGAAATACAACCATTTTTACCAAAATCTGAAATTTCAACTACTGCAAGACGCTTGCCGCAAGGGATTCAAGAGGCTGGAAAAGAGATCCGTGTTTTTACGCCGCGCTTTGGAAGTATCAATGAACGCAGACACCAACTTCATGAAGTGATCCGATTGTCAGGAATGAATCTGATAATTGATGACAATGACCATCCACTAATTATAAAAGTTGCTTCTATTTCTGCAGCACGCATGCAGGTTTATTTTATTGACAACGACGAATATTTTAAAAGAAAAAATACTGTTGCTGACGATAAAGGAGAATTTTATCCAGACAACGATGAACGTTCGATGTTTTTCTGTCGTGGCGTTTTGGAAACGGTTAAAAAACTTGGATGGCAGCCAGATGTAATACATTGCCACGGTTGGATGACATCCTTGATGGCCTTGTATATCAAGAAATTGTACAATAAAGATCCACACTTTGCAGATACAAAAGTTGTGTACAGTATTTATAACGATGGCTTTAACAAAAATTGGGACCCAAGATTCGCTGAGAAGCTTAAATTTGATGGTTTCGACGATGAAGTTGTAAGCCAGTTGCAAGACACAAGTTACGAAAATATTACCCGCGTAATAACAAAATATGCAGATGGTATTAACGTTTCAAGTGAAGAATTGTCTCCTGAGTTGCGCGCAATTTTCGATGAAGCGACTTGCTTAAAACAAGATTACGTTCCAGAAGAGAACCAAACAAAAGTAATGTCGGAATTTTTTAATAAAGTAATTGAAGATAACGTACTTATATAATCGAATGAATTTTAATTACCGAACTAAATGGCGGAGGGTTTTTGGACTTTCCGCTACTTTTTTGATAGCACTTTTTTTAATAGTTTCTTGTAAAAAGAAAGATTCCAACTTGGGAGCAGATCTCCTAGATCCGAATCAACTTTTAAATTCTGCACAAATCGACACATTTTCATTGAAAACATATACTGTTGAAGAGGATTCTGTTATAACGGATAATCCTGTTTATGCCGTATTGGGTTCGTACAACGATCCGAAATTTGGAACATTTAATGCAAACTTTTACACCCAATTTAGGTTGTCTGGATTAAATCCAAATTTTGGCGATGTTACAACCATCACAATTGATTCTACCATTCTTGGTTTGGAGTATGCCTCTACATATGGAGACATGTCCTCGCAAAAATTAGAGGTTTTTGAATTGACCGAAAGTATGTATTTGGATTCCACCTACTACAGCTTCAGTACATTAGCTCATTCTACTAAAAATTTGGTGCAACCAGGATTTGAAAATTTCGTTCCAAAACCTTCTGCAGTTACTGTTATAGGAGAAGATACAGTCGATACGCAATTGAGAGTTCGACTGAAAAACATTCTTGCGCAAAAGTTAATTAATGAGGCGACTTCCGGCGGGGTGAATTTTTCGACCAATGAATTATTTCTGAACTATTTCAAAGGATTACATGTTCGTGTAAATAACGGCACACAAGCAAGCGGGGAGGGCGGTGTACTCTATTTTAATTTAAATGATCCTTTGTCAAAAATGACAATTTATTATACCCAAGCCGGGGTGCAGAAGAAATTTGATTTTTTGATTAATTCAGAATGCGCAGATTTCAACCATGTGGATATTAACAATTCTGGAAAGCCTATTCAAAACGTTATCGAGGATACCATTTCAGGTCAAAAGGAATTTTATGCTCAGGCATTTAAAAATAGAGCAGTGGTGCGCATTCCAGGAATTGGATCTATTCCGGTAAAAGCAATAATACACAAGGCGGAACTGATTTTCCCGGTTCAATACCAAACGAATTCCAAATACTTACCAAGTTCTGAATTGTCTGTTTCCGTGCGAATTGACGATGTGCTTTCTGGTGTGGGCGTTATTGGGTATTATGATAATTTCAAAAAACAGTACACAATGGACGTGAAAAATTATCTGCAAGCCTATGTTTCCGGTCAAATTAGCACAAAAGAATTAATTTTATCACCGCGGTTTTTTGTGAACTCAGCGGAACGCATCGTGTTTAATGGTCCTAACACAATCAACAAGAAAAAACCGCAATTAATAATAACCTATACAGAATTTTAATTATGTGTGGAATTGTAGCATACATTGGAAAAAAACAAGCGTATCCAATTGTTTTAAAAGGATTGAAACGCTTAGAATACCGGGGATATGATAGCGCCGGAATCGCCTTATTGAATAATGGTGAAATAAACTTGTACAAACGCCAAGGGAAAGTATCTAACCTGGAAGAATTTGCAGCTGGAAAAGACGTGAATGGTCATGCTGGAATTGGACATACGCGTTGGGCAACGCATGGTGCACCAAATGATGTAAATGCACATCCGCACTATTCTTCAGATGGAAATATTGCGCTAATTCACAACGGAATAATTGAAAATTACGATACGCTTCGAAAAGGATTAATAAACCATGGTTACGTTTTTAAAAGTGAAACGGATACGGAGGTTTTAGTGCACTTGATTGATGATATTCAAAAGAACGAAAATGTTTCTATTGCAGAAGCAGTTCGTTTGGCTTTGCACAATGTTGTTGGAGCCTATGCAATTGTTGTCTTATCCAAAGAGAATCCTAATCAATTGGTTGCGGCGCGTAAAAGTAGTCCGTTAGTTGTTGGAATTGGAAACGAGGGAGATTTTTACCTTGCTTCTGATGCAACGCCAATCATTGAATATACCAAAAGAGTAGTTTATCTGGAGGACGAAGAAATTGCCATTGTAGATTTAAACGATGGATTGAAAATCTTTAATATCGGAAACCAAGAAATAACACCATATATTCAACAACTTGAAATGCAACTGGAAGCTTTAGAAAAAGGCGGTTACGAGCATTTTATGTTGAAGGAAATTCACGAACAACCAAGATCTATTCGCGATTGTTTCCGTGGCAGATTAAATGTTAACGAAGGTTGGGTTTCTTTGGGAGGAATCAAAGAGTACGAGCAAAAAATGATCAGCGCGCAACGTATTGTTATGGTTGCTTGCGGAACATCTTGGCATGCTTGTCTTGTTGGCGAATACTTGTTTGAAGATTTAGCACGAATTAACGTAGAAGTGGAATACGCAAGTGAGTTTCGCTACCGTAATCCAATAATTAACGAAAATGATATTGTTATTGCTGTGTCCCAATCTGGTGAAACAGCAGATACATTGGCTGCTTTGGAATTGGCGAAATCAAAAGGCGCAACGATTCTTGGAATTTGTAACGTGGTAGGATCATCCATTTCCCGTATTACGGATGCTGGTTCTTACACGCACGCAGGACCAGAGATTGGTGTGGCTTCAACAAAAGCGTTTACCGCACAAGTTACAGTTTTAACATTGATGGCACTTTCTTTAGCAAATAAAAAAGGAACCATTAGCGAATCGAAATTTCACACGTTATTAGCTGAATTGGAAGCAATTCCAGCAAAAGTACAACGTGTATTGGATAAAAACGATTTGATAGAAGATATCGCTCGTAAATATAAAGACGCAACAAATGCTTTGTACTTGGGAAGAGGAAGTTCTTTCCCTGTTGCTTTGGAAGGCGCGTTGAAATTGAAAGAAATTTCCTACATCCACGCTGAAGGATATCCAGCAGCAGAAATGAAACACGGGCCAATTGCGCTAATTGACGAAGAAATGCCGGTATTTGTTATTGCAACCAAAGGAACTTCGTATGAAAAGGTCGTTTCCAATATTCAAGAAGTAAAAGCGCGTAAAGGAAAAATTATCGCAATTGTTACAGAAGGCGATGAGGTAGTAAAGGAAATTGCAGATTACGTAATCGAAATTCCAGACACAGACGAACATTTAGTGCCACTTTTGGCAACAATTCCGTTCCAATTACTGTCCTACCATATTTCCGTAATGAGAGGTTGCAACGT
>JBEDAD010000201.1:0-3266 GCA_041177985.1 Bacteroidota bacterium
ATTTCTCCTTTTTCGATTTCTTGGAAGGCAATATTTTCCAGAATTAAGTCGATGCATTCGTGAATTCCTTCTTCTTGTAAAAGCGCTGGAACAGCAGTTATATGAAGCACCATTTCTTCAAATTCACCCAAAAACCCTAGTCTGTCCAACATCGTTCTATTTCCTAGCCATTCCTTTTTTTCGTTACTGGAAAATTCCCTTTCCAAAGGAAATAGAAGCTGTTGAGAAGCTATCGGCTTGGAAATAAACTGGTGAATCAGTTGGTCGTAAATAATCCGCTCGGTTGCGCGTTGGCTATCGATCATCAAAATGCCAGATTTACATGGCGTTAACAAATATTTTCCGCGAATTAAGTAATTTTTAGGTCCTGCTTCTTCCTGCAATTCCAATTCAATAGGCTCCGCAGCAGGCGTTACTTCGTCCACAGCATAAAAATTTTGCCAGTCAGATGGTTCAACTACTTGTGATCCAAATCCTTCTGCTTTTAAAGCTTTGGTGAACGTATTTCCAGAACCGGAAGAGTTTCCATTTGGACGGGAAGTTGTTTGAAATGGATTGAAATCACTATTCACTCGAATCACAGGCTCAACAATTGGTTGCGCATGCATTTTATGTGGAATATCGAAACTGGTTTCCCGATCAAAATCCAAGGTTGGTGCAATATTGTATTTACCTAGTGCTTGTCGCACACTACTCAATAAAATAGCGTAAATCAAGCGGTCTTCTTCGAATTTTATTTCTGTTTTCGTTGGGTGAACGTTCACATCAATTTTCTTTGGATCCACCGTGAGGTATAAAAAGAACGTGGGAAACATTTTTGGAAGAATCAATCCATCAAAGGCTTTAGACAGCGCATGGCTAAAAAAGGAATCTTTGAAATAGCGGTTGTTTACGAACAAGAATTGCTCCCCGCGGGATTTTTTCGAAAATTCCGGCTTTCCGACATAACCTACAACGTTTACAATATCCGTAGATTCTTCAATTGGTACTAATTTGTCGTTTGAATTTTTACCGAGTATATCTACGATTCGCTTGCGCAAAACAGCGGAATATAAAGCGTAAATTTCTTGCTCGTTATGGTGTAAACTGAAGGATAAATCTGGATGAGCAAGTGCAATTCGCTCAAATTCATCTATAATATGGTTGAATTCAACCGTGTCAGATTTTAGGAAATTTCGCCTTGCTGGAACATTGTAAAATAAATTTTTCACCTCAAAAGAAGTACCAACAGAACAAACGCAAGCTTCTTGTTTTTTCACCTTGCTTCCTTCAATTTCGATAGAAGTGCCAATTTCAGAAGTTTCTTGTCGCGTTTTTAAGTTCACATGGGCAATCGCAGCAATCGAAGCCAAAGCCTCCCCGCGGAATCCTTTTGTGGTAAGCGCAAATAAATCAGCCGCTTTTTTTACTTTACTCGTAGCGTGTCGCTCAAAACACATTATAGCATCTTTTTGCGACATTCCACTGCCGTTATCGTTTATTTGAATCAGCGTTTTCCCCGCATCTTTGATAATTACTTGAATCTTAGTTGCACCGGAATCGATGGCGTTTTCAACCATTTCTTTGACAACGGAAGCTGGTCGCTGGATAACTTCACCAGCCGCTATTTGATTGGCAATATGATCGGGAAGCAAATGTATAATGTCGCTCATTTTACATGATTTTCTTTACAACAACATCCACATCGTCCAATCCATTAAAAATAAAATAGCCTAAAATTAGTATCAGAATTATGAGCAGAAAAACACGCAAATTTGCGGAGGAACGCTGTTTTTCAACATTTGATCCACGGCTCCAGGATTCAGACATGTTTTGACGCAAAATTTTACGCCGTTCCTCTTCCGTTAAATCTTCTCTTTTAAGGCTTTCGAACTGTGCTTTTTTCAAGTCTAAACGCTCTTTCCGCTCATCATAATGCATGGGCGAAAAATCAAAACGTTTGTTTTTGAAAGTCTTATTTAAAAATCTGAATTGCATACTTTTTTCAATTGAAACAAAAATAAGATAATATTCCTTCTTTAAGAAATACGTATTGCCAATTTTGTTAATTAATTCTAACTAATTTTCTGTTCTACCGCTTTTTTGATGAATGAAATGTTAAGAAGCAATTTTAGTGAAATTATTTTGGTTGGAATGTACTATAATCGGCTTACACTCGTTAAATTTACAGAATGAAAAGTAAAAGAATTCTTTCTATACTAGTGATTTTTAGTGTACTCGCAGCAGCGCCTTTTTTCCTTTCCTTGAATACGGGTTTGCATTCCGAAAAAAGCGCACAAATATTCACTTCTGTGGAGGGCGAAAAATGGGCTGCCGATCAATTACAAAGCATGACTTTAGAGGAGAAAATCGGTCAGTTTTATATGGTCGCGGCATATTCCAACAAAGGAGAAAAACATTTACAGGAAATTGAAGCACTGGTAACCAATGAAAAAGTTGGTGGTATAATCTTTTTTCAAGGTGAAAAAGAAAATTTGATTTCTTCTATTCAACGGTTTCAAAAAAGTGCAAAAACACCACTTTTAATTTCAATGGATGCAGAATGGGGATCCAACATGCGTTTGTTTGATGGCGAAAGATTTCCGTATGCGTATACACTTGGTGCAGCAGACGACGTAGTTTTATCCGAGAAAATCGCTGGAATGATGGCGCAAGAATGCCAGGAACTCGGAATTCATCTTAATTTCTCGCCGGTTGCGGATGTCAACAGTGATCCAAATAATCCAGTTATCGGCTTTCGATCTTTCGGTGAAAATCCAAAAAAAGTGGCCGACCATGTCAAAGCGTTTGTCCGCGGAATGGAAAACAATGGCGTGATGACGAGTATCAAACATTTTCCAGGTCATGGCAATACAGACAAGGATTCGCATTTAGAATTGCCTGTTGTTTCGCAGTCCCTAAAAACGTTAGAAGCCATCGATTTCTTTCCGTTTCAGGAAGGAATTAGAGTGGGTTCATCTTCGGTTATGGTTGGACATTTAAACGTTCCAGCGCTCGATCCTTCCGGATTACCGAGTAGTTTGTCACCAACAATTATTCAGGATATTCTCAAAAAGCAAATGGGTTTTGAGGGTTTGATCATTTCAGATGCGCTCGGCATGAAAGCAGTTGCGGATAAATATGGTAAAACGGAAGTTGTAGTAAAGGCTTTTGAAGCAGGTTGCGATATTTTATTGGTTCCAGAAAGCGTTACCGAAGCTATCGAAGCTATAAAATCAAAGGTTGCGAAGGGAACGATTTCCCAAAAAGAAATTGATGCACGTTGC
>JBEDAD010000202.1:0-2996 GCA_041177985.1 Bacteroidota bacterium
ATTTCAAACGTGTCGTTTTGTAAATCTCCATTCGGTGAAAAACCGGATGGAATGGTTAAATTAAGCACAATAACCAAGACAGAATCCATCCGAAAACAACCATTAGGGTGAGTAGAATTCACATAGTAAAGTGTTGTTTCTGTCCCTGAAAAAATTGGATTTTGTTTCGCGTTGAAATTTAAATTTACATCTGGTGTCCAGTTATAAGACACGTACCCATCCGGTCCAATTAAGCGCACCCGATCTCCGGAAGCAATTAAAAATGTATCTGTAACGTTGGATGCAGGCATTGTTAATACGACAATTTCCTGTTCAAAAGTTTGTGAACAGATACCTTGCGAAATGGTAACACTATAGTTTGTATTGTAATTGGGCGAAACAGAAATGATAGAATCCGTTTCTTCCGTAGACCAGACATAATTATCTCCGCCAGTTGCTTGTAAAGTAGCGAAAGTTCCATTACATACAGTTGTATCGCCTAAAATTAGTAATTCAAAATAAGCTTGGTCAATCGCGATAGAGGTTGTTCCACTGCAGCCATTTATATCTTGCACCAATACAGAATACGTTCCAGCTTCATTTACTTGAATCGTAGCGGAATTGAATCCTGCAGACCACGTATAGTTGGAGTATGCTTGCGTCAAACTGAGATTAGTTCCAGGTGTTCCAGGGCAAAGTAAGTCACCCTCGGAAGAAACAATTGCGGGCGTTGGATTTGTAAAAACAGTTACCGTTATTGTATCCGAGGAGATGCAGCCAAGTGCATCTACTGCAATAACTATATATTCTCCTGAAACCGTTGGATTCAGCGCCAATGTAGAACCAGTTTCTGGACCAGTCCAAACATACGAAGCAAAACCTTCATTTGCATTGATGGTGATAAACTCGCCTGCGCAGAACGAAATAGAATCGCCTTGCTGAATGACAACGTCTGTTGGACAGATAAGATTACGCTCTGCAGAAAATGCTACTTTGGGAAGAAACAGCAGCATAAAGAGAGAATAAACCAAAAAGTAGTAGCTTTTCATAATTTCATAATTGAGTTAATCTACGTAGCTAAGTTTTAACATATTGGAACTACCAAGTTCTTCCAATGGAATGGAAGCAATATTAATAACTAAATCGCCAATAACAAGCAAGCCCATCGTTTTTAGTAAAAATTTAATATCGGCAATTGTATGGTCTGTGCTTATTTGCTTGTCATAATAGAAAGCCTTTACGCCCCAAATTAAATTAAGTTGCGTTAAAATTTGCTTATTGCTGGTGAAGACATAAATTGGTGCTTTAGGTCTTTGCGAAGCAATTTTATAAGCAGTGTAACCAGAAAACGACATGGTAATAATTGCATCTGCCTCCACACGCTGCGATAATCTGCAGGCATTGAAGCAAATTGAATCGGAAATAAAACGTTCCCGATTTTTATCTGGAAGTTCTTCTTTATTGTAAATCCCTTCAAATTTTTCCATCTCCAGAACAATATTAGACATGGTTTTGATCACTTCAATAGGAAATTTACCAACAGAAGTTTCACCGGATAACATCACAGCATCCGCACCATCTAATACCGCGTTTGCAACATCGTTTACTTCCGCCCGTGTTGGAGATATACTGTTAATCATGCTCTCCATCATTTGCGTTGCAACAATAATTGGCTTCGCATGAACGATACATTTTTTGATTAGCATTTTTTGGATAATCGGAACGTTTTGATAAGGGATTTCAACACCTAAATCTCCGCGTGCAACCATTAATCCATCGCTTTCTTGAATAATAGCATCGATATCTTCTATTGCTTCCGGTTTTTCTATTTTTGCAATAACTTTTGCCTTACATTTTCTGTTTGAAATAATGTGTTTCAATTCAATGATATCTCGCGCTGATCGCACAAACGAAAGTCCAATCCAATCTACATTTTGATCCAGTGCAAATTGAAGGTCTTCCAAGTCTTTTTCTGTCAGGGAAGGCATGGAGATTTTCGTGTTTGGAAAGTTCACCCCTTTTTTGGAAGATAAGATACCACCGTGAATAACACGCGCAGTAATTTCTTTTTTGCCATCTGTTTTTAGTACTTCCAGTGCCAGTTTTCCGTCGTCCAAAAGAATACGCTCTCCCGGTTGAACATCTTCAGGGAGTAGGGCGTAATTAATGGAAAATTTTGAAGCAGTTCCTAAAACTTTTTCTGTTACAATAAGCACTTCAGAGCCATTAACCAAATCCACGCCATTGTTCTCCATTTCATTCGTGCGGATTTTAGGACCTTGTAAATCGGCTAAAATTGCAACGTTTAAGCCTGTTTCCTCGTTTAATTCCCGAATAGTTTTTATTACACCGCTATGGTCTTCATATGAACCATGACTAAAATTCAGACGGCAAACATTCAATCCGGCAAGAAACATTTCGCGTAAAACAGCCTTGTCACTTGACGCGGGTCCTAATGTTGCTACTATTTTTGTTTTTTTCATTTTAACTTTCTTTTAATTTAGCATACCAATCGTTTTCACTTGTAACGTCTTGCTAACCAAATACAATATTTTGTGTGGAATCAATCTCTTCCGGGTTAAAAATATATCCGCCTAAAACACTTGGGATTTCCCGAAGTTGTTCCACTATTTCAGCCGGTTTTAAAAAATGATTTTCATATAAAAATAAGAAGAAATCAATTGCCGGTTTCTCGGGTATCAAATATTTTCCTAAGTGTTTATTTTTAATCAGATAATATTCAATTAGATTTTCACCGTCTTTGTAAGCATATAGCGAATGATTGGATAGTTTTAATCCCTTTTTGCTAACGGCAATATAATCCTCTTCGCATTTCGACAGCTGAATCTCAAATTTCTCATTTAATCCCCAAGCCAATCTGTAATCATTGTGGTGTGAGCAAATGCCAATCATATCAAAATCGTATTCTTGTTCGAAGGCTAAAATATGTTTTTTTATTTTGGACATTTATTGCTTTGATAATAGCAAAAGTAGTAATATAAACGAATTGAAAAACG
>JBEDAD010000203.1:0-11091 GCA_041177985.1 Bacteroidota bacterium
GAATGACATATACGGAGCATACAACATTGGATGGGTTGATTGTAAAATATAACACCGGAAATCCGGATTTTGATTTGTTGCCAAGAATGCTCGAAATGCACAAAAACAAAGAGTATGGTGACTATGCTCAAAATGGAGAATTATGGGTTTGTTTCACCGGTTCAAATCATACAACTGGCGGAAATTCTGGATCTCCAGTAATTGATGCAAATGGTAATCTCATGGGACTTAATTTTGACCGCACTTGGGAAAGTACGATGTCGGATTTTATGTTTGATCCCAATCGGTGTCGAAATGTAGTTGTCGATATTCGCTATGTTTTGTGGGTAATGGACAATTATTCAGGCGCAAAGCATCTCGTTGATGAAATGGTTTTGGTAAAGGAATAAAAAATAAAAAACCTAAAAAAAAAGGAGAATGAATAGCACTTGTCTATACATTCTCCTTTTTTGTTTTATATCGAAACTACAGTTGACAAATGAATCGTTTGCAGTAATTGATTTGTAGGTATTTGTGACTGTTAAACGTGTAAAGCTCTGGATTCTGTTGCATCCATTGCTGCTTCTTTCATTCCTTCAGAATACGTTGGGTGCGGATGGCTTATTCTAGCAATATCTTCCGCTGAAGCACGAAACTCCATTGCTACGACAGCTTCCATAATCAAATCTGCTGCACGGGCGGCTATCATGTGAACGCCAAGCACTTCATCTGTATTTTTGTCAGCAAGTATTTTAATTAATCCTGCCGTATCCATACTTGCGCGCGCTCTTCCCAAAGCTTTGATAGGGAAGGAGCCAACTTTATATTCTACACCAGCGGCTTTCAATTCTTCTTCCGTTTTACCAACTGCTGCAACTTCAGGCCATGTATATACGACGCCTGGAATCAAATTATAGTTAATATGTGGTTTTTGTCCTGCAATCAATTCCGCAACGTAAACGCCTTCTTCTTCTGCTTTATGCGCTAGCATCGCGCCACGAACAACATCTCCCAAAGCATAAATCGTTGGAATTGCAGTTTGTAAATGGTCATTCACCTCAATTTGTCCGCGTTCATTTGCTTTCAAACCGATAGCTTCTAAGTTTAATCCTGCTGTATATGCTTTTCTGCCAACGGCAACAAGACAATATTCTGCTTCAAATGTAACTTCTTCTCCTTTTTTGTTCAAGGCAGTTAACACAACTTGTTTGCCTGTATTAACAACTTTTTGAACGCGATGCTCTAAGTGGAATTTGAAACCTTCTTTTTTTAACACTTTTGTCAATTCCTTACCAAGTGTTAAATCCATGGTTGGAATAATCGTATTTGCAAATTCAATCACTTCTATTTGGGTGCCTAAACGACCAAATACAGAACCTAACTCCAAACCAATTACTCCTCCGCCAATCACAAGCATCTTCTTTGGAATTTCAGTCATGTTCAACGCTTCGGTAGAAGTTATGATTCGTTTTTTATCTGGCTCCATTCCTGGAAAGAAATTAGGTTTTGATCCGGTAGAAATAATAATATTCTTAGAAGTAAGTAGTGTTTCTTTTCCGTCTTTATCAGATACTTTTACCGTATTTTTATCCACGAATGAACCAATTCCATGGTAGACATCCACTTTATTTTTATCCATAAGAAATTTAACGCCACCAGATGTCTGCGCAACAACATCATTCTTGCGTTTTACCATTTGTGTGATATTCGCCTGAACGCTTTTCACATCAATTCCATGCTCTTCAAAATTGTGCACAGCATTGTGAAAATGTTCGGAAGAATCCAATAGTGCTTTTGACGGAATACAGCCTACATTCAAACAAGTGCCACCTAATGTGGAGTATTTTTCTATAAGTGCAGTTTTCATTCCTAATTGTGCGCATCTAATTGCAGCAACATATCCACCAGGACCAGAACCAATAATTGTGACGTCGTAAGTACTCATTTTATTTAAATTTTATAAACAAAGGTAGGATTTATCCATTAATTATCGGTTGAAAATTAACTGAATTTACCATTCTCTTCATTTTTCAAAAGGAATCCTTTAACCATAAAAAAAGGGTTGCCAAACTGACAACCCTTTGAATATAACTTGAGTGAATTTACATTTTGATAAATTTCACTGTTTCATTTTGATTTCCAGCATTGAACTTCACAATATAGGTTCCATTTCTGAATTCAGAACCATCGATTGTTAAAGTTTGTGCTCCGGCATTAACATTCTTCTTAGTAATAGTTTTTACTAATACACCTGAAATATTATACACCTGAACGGTAACATTAGATGATTCAGATAAGTTGAATGTTAATGTAGTGTTATCCGATGTTGGATTTGGATACGTCTTCAATTTAGTTTTGAATACTTCGTTGCCATTAGCATCGTTTTCTCCAATTCCTAAGTAAGCAGCCGAACTCCAAATTCCACGACCATACGTTCCAATGTAGATTTCACCTGGACGACCATTACCTTCATTCCATTCTCTCCAAGATTGACGAACATGAAATACTGGTGTTCCTTCAAATCCTGTAGAAGCATTATCCCAAGTTGCTCCGCCATCTTCTGTAACGAAAACACCTTCCGCTGTTCCAACAACAATCACATCTGGATCATTTCTATCGATGATTCCATCGTAGCATGCAACGTTACTAGGTGTAGTAATGTTAGCAAGTGCTGTAAAAGATGGTGTAGCAGCAGTCGCGTTCAACGTTCTTCTATTTGTAGCACCAAAACCACCAAATAAAACCACATCGTCTGGATTGCTAGGATTAACCGCTAATCCTTCAAAATTGGTTGCTATAATCTTCGTAGCAGATGTTCCCGTTGGAGGGTTTGCTAACGTAGACCCCGAATATCCTGCCTTGGAGGCAAAACTTGGGTCGGAGGTGTAAAGACTTCCCAAGCCATCAATTCTCCAAACACCATTCGAACCACCAATTACATAACAGTACTCAAGATTTTTTGAGAATTCGATATCCACTTTCATGTTGTCATTACTTCCAACGGATGAACTTCCAATTCCTTGTGCGATTTTAAGCCATTGTGGGTTTTGTGCAGATAGACGTAAGGCATTTCTAGTTCCCCATAACTCACCTCCGTTAATGTTTACATACATAAGCATCCACGATTGGAAAGGATCTTGAATTACTAAAGTGTCCCATGCAACATTGAAAGCTACAGTGTCACTTCCTAAACTAAACTGTTCACCTGTCGCAGCGTTTTCTCCAAAATAGTGGGTATATGTACCAGTACTTGCAACAACTACCGTGTCCGTTCCTGTTGAGAAATCCACCAATAAGGAATCACCCACCGAAACTGGCGCGGAAGAAGACCCGAGGTAGTCCCAAGTATAGTTTTCTAATTCTACAACTTGACCATTCAAAGAATTTGTTACGGAAATATCTGTAACAGAACTTGAGTAATACAAGGTATCATCAAAATGCAACGAAGTTGGAGTTACATAATTCATGCTATCACCAGATGAACGGCTAGGAATGCGTAATGTAGCACCAGCATTATAATTCTTAGTTGGTATGTAAATTACAGAATCTTCAGAATTAGTATCGTAATATTCAGCTAATGTGTACGAAGTAACAAATGGGTGAATCGAACCTTCCGTTCCAGCAGGGGAGTAGGATGTTGGGAACGTTGGAACAAATGAGCCCCACGTTTCTCCACGATCACCTGATCTTGAAATGCTATTGTAATAAACAGAAGAGAACATAACCTTCGGATTGAAGAACGAAATTTCACATGCAAATCCATCTCCACCATTTACTTCTCTAAATTCTTCGAAAGTAGATAACGTATGATCGTTATAAAGTGTACCATTATCTTGTGAGCCACCCATTACAGAACCATCTCTATCAAAAGCGATTCCGTAGAATTGTGTAACATTGTATCCGCGATTTGCAGGGAACCAAGTGTTTCCATAATCATTTGTTATGGCAATACCACCATCGTTTCCTACATATAATCTGTTCAAATTATCCCACTTCATTTCATGGTTATCTGCATGAACGTAAATTGGAGAAAATGGACTAGAGAACCAATTGGATATTTTTTCAAAACCACCAAATGGAGGATTGTTTACCGTTTGTTGCCATTTCCAAATGTCAATTCCACCAATTAAAATCTTCTCATTGTTGTTTGGCGTAACAGTAACGATTGTATTATACGTTCCTTGATCTCTATAAATATCTAAGTTGCTAGGTGTGCCTGATGCTCCAACGAATTGAGACCATGTATTTCCATTATTGTGTGAAACATTCATTCCTTGCAAGTTACTTCCTGTTCTAACTGCATAGATAGAATAGTTACCGCCTACACGGGTATGTGAAATTGCATACTCAATTCTAGCAGATCCAGTTGGTACTAATCCACTTCCGCTTCCAGACTTATCCGTCCAAGAAGTTCCTCCATCGTTGGAAATAAAAGTTTTATTTGATCCAATCGCAGCAACCACAACTAATCCATCTTTTGAAATCTGTAATGAATTACAAGATCCTGAAGCAATTGTAACTCCTGTAACTGCCGCATCGCCAACTTTCCATTTTTTCACGCCTGTTGATGTTGCCATCCAAGCATAATCATCTACATTGGAAGATACAATTTCATTGCAGTTTGTTGTACCAGGAATTTTACTCCATGTATCGCCATTGTCTGTAGAATACCAAACACCGTTTCCGTTCCATGCTTCCACTGACGAACCAGATGCCACATATAATGTACCGTCTTTAGTTTGCGTCATACTCGAAATGAACGGGGATGCTCCTGAATTAATGTATGAAGTTACTCGTCCCCACTGGTTACCACGATTTGAAGAAACAAATAAACCACCAGATACTCCACCAGCCCAAATACGATTTACATTTGAACGATCCACTTGAATTGCTCTTGTTCTACCACCAATATTATCAGGGCCTTGTTCTTGAAAAGTAATTGTTTTACTTTGAGCACTTTTACGTATTTGAGAACGAATTAATTGTAATTTCTCACTTGTAATTGGCTCACCCGTCTCTTGGTCAATATATCTTGCCTCAAGCCATTTTTTTGCATCATCTGCTGATTTTAATTCCATAGAAGGTAAATCCTTCTTGGAATAAGATCCCTCAGAACCGTTGAAGTTCAAGGGTGAAACTGCAAAAATAGCTGCAATTGCAACCAGACCTGCTGAACCGATAAATAGTTTGTTACGTTTCATAATGTAGTTTTTTCTCAAGTTTGTTTAAGCGACCGCCAAAATAATAATAAAAATCATTCTAATTTCATTATTGCTATTGTATTCGCAATTTTAATCTTACAAATTTAATTTATTTTTCAATTTAACACAAAATTATTCAATAATTCCAAAGTGAAAATATACACGTCAAAAAGTTAGAAAAGGTGTTTTTCAGCATGGTACGAGGATCTCACAAGCGGCCCACTTTCAACATACTTAAATCCCATCTCCATTCCAATTTCTCTGTATCTATCAAATCTTTCTGGTGTAACGAATTCTGCGATTGGTAAATGTTTTGAGGTTGGTTGTAAATATTGTCCCAACGTTAAAATGTCTACTTGCACACTTCTAAGATCTTCCATCGTTTCAAGAATCTCCTCATCTGTTTCACCAAGCCCTAACATGATGCCTGATTTAGTGCGCATCCCTCCTTTTTTCAAGCGGAAAAGAACCTCTAAACTTCGGTCGTATTTCGCTTGAATTCGCACTTGTTTGGTCAATCGGCGCACTGTTTCTAAATTATGGGAAACAATTTCCGGCGCAACATCTATAATTCGCTGCAGATTTTCCCAATTTCCCGCAAAGTCCGGAATAAGCGTTTCCATAGTAGTTCCTGGCGATTGGTGTCGAATTGCTTTTACTGTTTGAACCCAGATTTCCGATCCTCCGTCTTTCAAATCATCCCGATCTACAGATGTAACAACAGCGTGTTTGATTCCCATCGTTTTCACACTGTGCGCAACTTTTCCTGGTTCAAAGTTGTCCACTTCCTCCGGTCGGCCAGTTTTTACGGCGCAAAAGCCGCAAGATCGTGTGCAAATGTTACCAAGGATCATAAATGTAGCTGTTCCTTCACCCCAACATTCTCCCATATTTGGACAACTACCGCTTTCGCAAATCGTATGAAGTTTGTGCTCATCCACTAATGAACGAACTTTTCGATAATTTTCACCAGTAGGTAACTTTACCCGCAACCATTTCGGTTTTTTTATTCGTATTTCCAAATTGTCTTTTTCAATTATTTCACTCATTACACAAAAATGTTAAAATGCACTAATCATTAACCCTAACAAATCCATTCGAACAATTGTTCGTTTGGCATCCTTGGCTTGAATAAAAATCCTACTTTTGTCTGCTCGAGGAATATTGAATTGTTCAAGAGTGCAAAGTTACAATTTAATCATTGATTTATATGGTTACTTCAACAGTAGAATATTTGGGTAATTTGCGAACAAAATGTACGCATTTGCAGTCGGGAATGGAAATCGTAACAGATGCTCCTGTGGATAATAATGGAAAAGGAGAAGCTTTTTCGCCAACAGATCTTGCCGCTACGGCATATGCTTCGTGTATGATTACGATTATTGGAATCTTTTGCGATACGCACGGATTGCACTTTAATCATGCGAAAGCTCAAGTGCAAAAAATAATGGGTAGCAATCCTAGAAGGATAAGTAAAGTTGTAATTGAAATGGATCTTTCTGGCAACAACTGGTCGGATACAGAAGCAGAAAAAGTAATTAGAGCAGGCAAAAATTGCCCAGTTGCAAAAACATTTAGTGAGGGTGTGGAAATTGAATTTTCATTTTCCTATTAAAAAATTAAAGTATGATGGAAGAAAGAAGATACGAACGCAAGAAAAATGTGGAAGACATGATTTTCGGTGTTCGGGCAGTTATTGAAGCTATAAAAGCAGAGCGCGAAATCAATAAAATTATGATTCAGAAAGGGATGAACAAAGATCTTTTTTCCGAATTGAAAGAAATTTTAGCGGGTAAGAATTTTCAATTGCAATTTGTTCCAGTTGAGAAATTAGACAGTTTAACGGATGGAAATCACCAAGGTGTAATTGCGTTAGTTTCTCCTATTGAATACAAGTCAATTGAGCCATTGGTGGAGGAAATGTTGGAAAGAGGCGAAAAACCTTTAGTGTTAGTTCTAGATAGAATCACAGATGTAAGAAATTTTGGTGCAATTGCTAGAACGGCAGAATGCCAAGGTGTGGATGCGATTTTAATTCCATCTAAAGGTTCTGCTTTGGTTACTGCTGATGCGATTAAAACTTCCGCAGGTGCATTAAATCGAATCCCAGTTTGTAAAACAGACAGCTTAAAAGAATCTCTTTTTTACTTGCAGCAATGTGGTATGCGGATTATTGCGTGTAGTGAAAAAGCAAATATTCCTTTGCACGAAGTAAATATGCGCGGACCTGTAGCAATAATATTGGGTTCAGAAGAAGATGGAATTACTTCTGATCTACTAAATCTTTCCGATATCAAGGCTCGAATCCCAATGATTGGCGAAATTGCTTCACTAAACGTGAGTGTTTCTGCTGGAATGATCTTGTACGAAAAGACAAGACAAGAATTGAGAGGATAAAAATTGAACATTTATTTTTTTTACATGACAAAAGTTACACTTTCCATTTTTTTAATGTTAGGTTCGATTTTCACTTCCTTCGGACAAATAAAAGGTAAAGCCCTTCATTTGGTTGGGACATGGGAATACAGTGAAGGAAGTGGCTTTGAAACCTGGGTTTTGAAAGGAGATCAATTGATTGGCTCGGGTTATCGTTCAACTAAAATTGGAGATTCCGTAAAAGTGGAAGATTTAACAATCTCTCAGGTGAATAAAAATTTGATTTACACCTTAAAAACCAATCAGCCTACTTCACATGGGGATTCTTCCGTAATTCGCCAATTTGTGGGAAACAAAAGGAGTTTGTACTTTGAGAACATCGCGAATGAAATGCCGGAATTCATACACTATTCATTCGGGATTTTTTCCAAAAATAAACTGCGCATTACCATTCAGTTTAAGTCCAATCAACGATTACAAAAGCTTAAATTAAGGAGAGTTATAAATTAGACCGAAGAATCCAAGGTAAAATAGCTGGAATTTCATTCAATTCGTGAATTAAATGATGTCCTTCTTGCTTCGTGTGATTTTTATCCGGATCGAAATGTATTCCTTGCATTCCAACATTCAAAGCGCCTAAAACATCTACTTCATAATCGTCTCCGATCATCACTGAATCGATTGCTTTTGCATTTGCTTGCTGCATGGAATAGTGGAAAATATCCGGTGAAGGTTTGTTTTTCCCAACATCTTCTGAACAAACGATAACATCAAAATACTTTTCAAGTTGGGAATTTTTTAATTTAATGTGCTGCACTTCCTTGAACCCATTGGTAATAATATGCATTGCATAGCCATCCTTTTCTAGAGCATCCAATGTTTCAATCGCGTTGGGAAAAAGTATCGTCTGCATCGGGGAAAGTTCGACATAACCATCACTAAGGTTTTTTACTAATTTGGAATTATCTACCTCAAAACTTTCTAGTGTAACTCGAAATCGTTCATCGCGAAGGACATCTTTTTCCAATTTCCCCGCTCCGTATAGTTTCCAAAGTGCTGCATTTTTTTCTTTGTAAATGGAATGAAATGTTTCAAAATCGGAAATTAATGCATCCAAATCAAGTGAATAAAAAAGTTTATTTAGAGCAATTTCAGAATTTTTTTCAAAATCCCAAAGCGTGCGATCGAGATCAAAAAATAAGTGTTTGTTTGTCATTTGAAAAAATCAGCAATAATATATGCAGAACCAGTTGTGATAAAACCGTTTATAACTATTCCTAAAACAATCAACGGAAAAGTACGTTTTTCTTTACCATAAAATTTGGCCGTTATAATTGTTCCAATTGGAATACTTAAAAATAAAGGTGCATAGAAAGCAACACCAATAATTCCTAGTTTATGTTTTATTCGAACAATTAGTTTATTTGTTTTTGTAAACTTTTTCTTGGGTTTAAGCGGAATTCCTGTTTCGATTGATTTACGAATTAATTCTGTTCTCTTTTTATGTGCTTTTTTAAGAAAGTACTCACTTGAAAAAAAGAAAATAGCAGCACTTAATAAAGCTCCCGCCACACAAACGACATATGTTTCAACGAATGAAAAGCCTGCTTTTGGACCGCCAAATGGCGTAAACAAAAATTTTATCATTGAAAAGCCGAAAAAGCCAATATATTTTCCCCAGAGCATTTAGTTGCGTTTTAATATTTTTCTCCAAAAGCCAAATCCCCAGCATCTCCTAATCCAGGAACAATGTAAGATTGTGCAGTTAATTCTTTGTCAATTGCGCCAACCCAAAAATCAGTATTTTCAGGCAAATGTCGCTGGATATATTCAAGTGCATCCGGCGTTGCTATTGCTGCAACAATAATTATTTTAGAAGGTTTTCCTTGTTTTAATAGTGCTTTGTAAACGGTCACAAGGGAACTTCCGGTTGCAAGCATTGGATCGCTCAAGATAACGATGCGGTTGTCTAATTTTGGGGAAGCTAAATATTCTACGTGAATATCAAATTCTTCTAGTGATGTATGTTTTCTGTACGCAGAAATAAATGCGCATTCCGAACTATCGAAATAATTAAGTAATCCATTGTGCATTGCAAGTCCAGCGCGAAGAATTGTCGCTAAAACCGGCTGTTCTTTTAATACGTGTATTTCTGCTTCACCAAGTGGCGTTTTTACCGTTTTTGAAATGTATTCGAGTTTCTTAGATAGCTCATAGCCAAGTATTTCTGAAATCCGTTCCATGTTCTTACGAAAACGCATTGCATCTTTTTGAATGTTACTGTCGCGAATTTCCCCCAAAAAGGTAGCGAAAATCGAATTGCTTTTGGATAACTCGTGCACCATACTCTTAGCTTTTTTATAAAAGTAATCCATTTTTAAAAACATTCTATTGTTAAAATTGTAATTAATAGTAAATCTTTCCTATTCGATGGGAAACAACCCTTAAATTTGGGTAAATTTGCACGCATGTCAGAAAAGGCTACCATAAATATTTTTATTTTCAAACGCTTGGTTTCGTTCGCGAGACCCTACAAGAGTTTATTTCTGTTTGCAGTTTTGTGTACTGTGACGCTTGCTGTTCTTGGTTCTTTTCGTCCGTATATTATTGGAGATATGGTTTCCAAATATGTTATTAAAAGCAAGGATGGAGAGAAATTAATCTTCTGGACATTCGTAGTCGTTGGAACGCTTGTTATCGAAGGAATTCTGCAATTTTCAAGTTCGTATCTTTCAAACTTGTTGGCACAATCCGTAATTAAAGATATTCGAGAAAAATTATTCGGACATGTTTTGAGTTTCCGCATGCGTTATTTTGATTCTACCCCTGTTGGAGCTTTAGTAACCAGAGTGGTTTCTGATTTAGAGGCCGTAACAGAAGTGTTTTCCTCCGGTTTAATTGATATCGCAGGCGATTTAATTTCGCTGGTTTTTGTCATTTCTCTCATGTTTTTTGTGGATTGGGAGTTATCTCTGATGACAATTTTACCCATTCCGCTTTTGATATTTGCCACAAGAATTTTTGCCCGCGCTATGCGTAATTCGTTTCAATTGGAACGCCAACAAGTCACTAGACTAAATACATTTGTGCAAGAACGCATCACTGGAATTTCAATTGTACAGCTGTTTAATCGTCAAAAACAAGAATATAAAAACTTCGAAGAAATTAATAAAGGACACAGACAAGCGCACGTAAATGCTGTTTGGGCAAACTCGATATTTTTTCCAATTGTCGAAATGTTGAGTTCCATGTCTATCGCTTTGATGCTGGTTTGGGGCGCTGTCTATGCAAGCGGAAAAACCGCAGATCAGGTGGAGGGAATGTATGCCCAAATAATTTCATTCACACTTTGGGTAAATATGCTGTTCCGACCAATTCGACAACTGGCGGATAAATTCAATATCTTACAACGTGGAACGGTGCGCGCAGAACGTGTTTTCGAAATCATAGATTTGAACGACCATATTCAGGATCCTGGAACGGTTACCTCCTGTGATTTTAACCAGACAATCCATTTTAAAAATATCCATTTTGC
>JBEDAD010000204.1:0-7771 GCA_041177985.1 Bacteroidota bacterium
GCCAAAGCTCCTTCATAAATGTAATCTGAAATTTCTTTCATTTTTCCATCTCCTGCATCTTGTTTCAAGACCCAAGATCTTTTTGCCCACATAAAAAGTAAGCCAATAATTGCCATTGCTATTGGCACATAAATCATTATTGATTCCATAAATTTATTTTTTGTTTATTTTAAACAGGGCGCAAAAGTAGAAGAATAGTATAATATCTGCAAATTTGCGCCATAAATAATAATAAACGCTTAATACGGAAGCATTAAGATAAAGTTGCATTAACAACAGAAATGCAGCAATGAAAGGAGTAAGAGCCTTATTGCTAAAGCAATTTCAAGCTAGGAGAAAGTTTGTTTAGCCTTTAAAATAGTCTTCGTTTTCTGTCGTTGGAATGGATTTAAAGAGAGGATTTTATTTTATTTTTCAAAGTATTAAAATCCATCCCACCACTTTGACGCCATTGGATTTCTCCTTTTTTAAATAAAATAAAAGTTGGAACACCACGAACTTTGAATTTTTCAGCAGCATCCTGGTTTTTATCCACGTCTATTTTTAGAACCCTAACCTGAGAACCCATTTCATTTTTTATACGTTCCAAAACTGGACTCATCATTTTACAGGGTCCGCACCAAGTTGCATAAAAGTCTACAAGGGTTGGAATATCTGATTTTACAATTTCGCTAAATTTCCCCATTTTTCTTTATTTTTTTCAAATATAAAAAGAATGGAAGTTAGAATTAGTGACCTATGTTACCAAAAAATAAATCCTAGAAAAACCAAATGTTAAATAAAAATATGAAATCCTGAATTCTCCCTATCTTTGTCGCATGAATTTAATAAAGCAATCCATCTTAACAATCCTAAAGTTGCTGCTATTTTGGCTAGTGATTTTTGATTTTCAAAGGGTATTATTTTCTATTCATAATTGGGATAAGTTTGCAAAAGTCTCCATTCTAGATTGGCTGATGGCCTTCGTATATTCTATTCGCTTGGATTTGGCAACGGCAGCTTTACTGAGTTTTTTGCCACTTATTTTCATTTTCATCTATTTCTTAAAGCCTGGAAAGTGGTCGCGGTTTGCTTTTTATGCCAGTTTATTTTTGGAAATAGTAATTTGTGCCATGATTCATGGTGGCGAAATCAATGCATACACAGAATGGAACCATAAATTAACAACGCGGGTTTTTACGCACTTATTAAATCCGGATGAAGTTTTTCGAACGGCAGATTATAGCATGACAATCTGGTTTGTCGTTTATGCTTTTTTAGAAATAGTTTTTGGATTTAAATTCATGCGCTTTTTCTTTAAACTGGATTCCGTACCAAATAAGCTACATCTCTTTGTTAGAATTCCGATTGGAATATTGGTTTTAGCTGTTTTCGGAAGCAGTTTTTTAGTTTTAGCGCGCGGCGGAACCCAACAAATCCCTATCAATATTGATTCTGCCTATTATTCTAGTGAATATGCAGCAAATGATTTATCTGTAAATTCCGTTTATTTCTTCGCGAAAAGTTTTCTGTTGTTCAATAGAAGTGAAATTGGCGCACTATTTCCCATTATTTCGGAGGTTGAATCCAAAAATGAATTACAGGATTTTTATACCTATCCAATAGAGCACGAACGAAAAATATTTACAAATAGTCGTCCGAATATTGTTTTTATTATTTTGGAAAGTTGGTCTGCAAATGCAATTTCTAGTATTTCTGGTCAAAAAGGTGCAACACCTAATTTTGATCGACTGAGCAAAGATGGTTTGTTGTTCACCAATATTTATGCAACTGGTGGAACTTCTGAAATTGGAAATTCAAGTATTTTTAGCGGGTATCCTGCATTGCCAGAGATTTCTATTTCCATGCAGCCAGATAAACACCGCAAAATCCCATCGTTCAACCAAGACTTGAAAAAGTGGGGCTACACTTCCCATTATTTGTTTAGCGGAGATTTGAAATACGGGAATATTGGCGGTTATTTTATGGATCATGGTTTTGATGTTGTCGAAGATGAAAACAACTTTCCGGAAAACTTGAAACGTGGCAAACTAAATTACTACGATGAAGACCTTTACAAAATCCTTTTAAACAAAATGGATAAAACAAAAGGGCCATTCATGCATTGCGCTTTCACGGGAAGTACGCATTCTCCTTACGATTATCCAAATCGAAAGACGGAAAAATGGAAAGGTCAAGAAGCTGATTTTATGAGTTCCTTATTTTATGCCGACAAATGCTTGAATGATTTTTTGACAAAAGCGAAAACGCACACCTGGTATAAAAACACAATTTTTGTGCTGGTTGCAGACCATGGTCATGCTTCCGCTGCAATTCAAAATCCTAATTTAGGCGCTTATTTTCATATTCCACTATTACTTTTCGGGGAACCTCTCAAAAAAGAATTCCGTGGACAAAAAATTGAAACACTTGGTTCGCAGGCGGATATTGTGCGTACGTTATTGTACCAAATGAATGGCGATTTCGAAAAATATACTTGGAGCAAAGATTTATTGAATCCAGCTTGTCCACAATTTGCGCTGCACACAATAAACCGCGGTTACGGTTGGATTTCAGAGAATGGAAATTTTAGTTACCACATGGATGCAAAGAATTATCCGGATAATACCATGAATAATTCAGCACTCAAAAAAGAACAAAAACGATGTCATTCGTTTATGTCATTGGTTTATAACGAATATAAGAATCTTTAAAATGTTTACATCCGATAAGTTCCAATCGTATAAGTTCATACTCTTTGCTGCAATTTTTGTTCGATTGATTGCTGTAATTTTTTCACAAGGTTATGGCATGCACGATGATCACTTTTTGATTATTGAAGCTGCCGCTTCTTGGGCAGATGGATTTGATTACAATAGTTGGCTGCCTTGGTCGAAAGGAAATCTTGGCGCCCCAGAAGGCCATAGTTTTACGTATGTTGGACTGAATTACATCTATTTTGTGGTTATGAAATGGATTGGAGTAGCAGACCCAAAGATTTTAATGTTTTTTAACCGTTTAATTTTAGCATTTGCTTCGTTGGTTGTTTGTTGGTTTGGAATGAAAATCACTGAAAAATTATCCAACAAAAAGTTAGCCGTTAAAGTTGGCTGGATATTGGCCTTACTGTGGATTATGCCTTTTGTTTCGGTTCGAAATTTAGTAGAAGTAGCTGCTTTGCCTTTCCTTGTATACGGCGTTTGGCTTATCGTAAAAAACGAAAAAGCGAGTTATTTTTTCTTCGCCGGCTTAGCTATTGGAATGGCAGTTTCATTTCGATACCAAATAGGTGTTTTTGCAATTGGAATCGCAGCGTATTTTTTCTTTCGTTGGAAATTTATACTATTTATGGCCTTCTCTTTGGGCGTTTTACTTATTTTTACTTTGACACAAGGTTTGGTGGATTACCTAATTTGGGGATATCCGTTCGCTGAATTAATAAGCTACATTACCTATAACATGAAAGAAGGTACTGCCTATCTTCCCAATCAAAATTATTTCATGTATTTTCTTGTTTTAACGGCATGTTTATTTATTCCTATGGGGATAGTGATATTGGCAGGTTTTTTCAAATCTTACAAGAAATATACTGTTCTGTTTCTTCCTACAATTTTGTTTATTGTGTTCCATACTATTTATCCAAATCGACAAGAACGCTTTATATTGTCTGTTTTGCCATTTTTCATCATGCTTGGCGTAATGGGTTATGATTTATGGAAGGAATCTAAATGGAAGGTAAAAATCTGGCGTATTTCAATGGTTATTTTTGTAACACTAAACATTCCTTTTCTACTTTTTTCAATAACTACATATTCCAAGAAATCACGTGTGGAGTCCATGTATTATTTGTACAAAACTAAATCGGTTAAATCGCGCATCTTACTGGAAGGATCTTCGAGTCAGCACGTATCCATGCTGCCAAAATTCTATGCACAAGATTGGCAAATTAGTTTTACTTCGCGAATCGACTCAACGCAAAGTTTACTGGAGGATTCCTCTTTAAATTATGATTACATCTACTTTTTCGATGAAAAAAACTTATCGGAGAGAATCAAAGCATATAAAAGTATTTATCCAAAAATGACCCTAGCTAAGAAATGTTTTCCAAGTAGTATCGATGTTGTTTTACGGGAGTTAAATCCTAGAAATTCGAATGAGTACATTGAGATTTGGAAAACACATGCGTCAAAATAGATTAAAGTTTTTGTAATGAAGATACTGGTAATCCGTTTTAGTTCCATTGGCGATATTGTTTTAACAACACCTGTTTTGCGTGCCCTAAAAAAGCAAATTCCTGCTGTTGAACTTCATTTTCTTACAAAAGCTGGATTTAAAACGGTTGTAGCAAATAATCCGCATATTGATCGCGTTTTTACAATTGACTCGCGTATTTCGGAGGTGCTGCAAGAACTGAAATCTGAACAATACGATTACATTATTGATCTGCATAAAAACGCAAGAACCTTAGCTTTAAGAATCAAACTTGGTAAGCCGGTTTATACGTTTCCAAAATTGAATTGGCAGAAATTGCTTTTGGTGAAATTAAAAAAGAATTTCTTGCCAAAGTTGCACATCGTGGAACGTTATTTTATAGCGGTTGAAAAACTTGGCGTTGTGAACGATACCTTACCAAGTGAGTTTTATATTTCTGAAAAGGATGAGGTTAATCTTCTGGAGAAATTTGGACTGCAAACCAAGTCATTTGTCACGATCGCCATTGGTGCGCAATTTGCAACCAAACGAATGCCGCAAAATAAACTAAAGGAAATCATTGAAAAGATTGAACTTCCAATTGTTTTGGTTGGTGGACCAATGGATATTTCTTTTGCAGATTCCTTGCTGTCCATGTTGCCGGATCAGGCAATTTATTCCGCTTGTGGAACATATAATCTTGCACAATCCGCAAGTATTGTGAGGCAGTCGAAAGTCCTTTTAACCAATGACACGGGAATGATGCACATTGCTTCGTGCTTTCAATTACCAATCGTTAGCGTTTGGGGAAATACAGTTCCTGCATTAGGAATGTACCCTTATTTCCCAGGAAATCCTGAATTATTCTCAATCCACGAAGTGAAAGGATTGAATTGCCGACCTTGTTCCAAAATTGGTTTTCAAAAATGTCCAAAAGGCCATTTTAATTGCATGAATTTACAAGATTCTGCAGCTATTTCGAAAGAAATAAAAACCAGAGTTGGGGTTTCCCAGTAATTACCTTTTTCTCCATTTTTAGTTTCAACGGCCATTTTCCGAATAACATTGTTAATAAGTTACCAAAAGGATCCAAAAGTGTAATTTGTAATTTGTTAGTTTTAACTTACAAACAAGTGAGCTAAAATGAACAACGATACAATGACAATTGATTTTGCGCCATTAGTGGAGGATTCTATTCCGGATCCTCGCATAAAAAAAGCTGAATTACTTTCTGACCCTGCATCCAGTTTAGATTCTCAACAAATGAAATATACGCCAATGCACGATGCAAGTATTCCATTTCGAGAAATGACCAATCTTGCTTCCAAAAAGGAAAGTATTCGTAAACTTATTGAGAAATTAGATGTAGAATCGAACCTCAGGTACCAGAGAACAATTGAAGATACGTATTGCAATGTTTACGCTTTTGATTATTGTTACTTCTCACATGTTTATTTACCAACTGTTTGGTGGACAGAGGATGCCCTTGAAAAGGTTTTAGGAGGTGAAGAAGTTGAGGCAATATTTGGTGAAACAGTGGATCATATTTATTCGAGTGCAATTCACGATTGGTTCTTAAAATGGGGTGCTAGTTTTGGCTGGAAGAGAATGCTTTCCGTTGAAGAGGTTCAAAACCAAGTTAACGCAAACGGTGGCATTGGAATAATTTGCGCCAAAAGGAAGGAAAAAGGTCTTTCTGGACATATTGTGCCGGTTATTCCAGAATCAAGTACTCACAAGGCATATAGAGAAAACGGCGAAGTTGTGTATCCATTGCAATCTCAAGCTGGTAAATTGAATCATTTGTATTTTTCAGATCTTAAGAAAGACTGGTGGAAAGATGAACTTTATTCATCATACGTGATTTATTACCACGACTAAAAATTGCTGTGTTTAGTTGTCGCATCTGCGCACCTCAGAAGAATACCTATTAAATTAAAAAAATAAGTACTTTTGAGCCTTAGAAAAACCATTACGAGTGTATAATTCCCAAATTAAGTAGACTTTTTTTAAATATTCTATCCAAACGGGTGGTATTTTTTAAGACTAACTACTAATTCCATATTTTATAACCAAGCCCGTTTTTTTAGGAATAGTATAATTACGTTAAATCCAACAAATAGAAAAAAGTATAAATGAAAGAAAACCAGACAAAAAAATATTATTGGGGAATTGGTTTAGAAAATGAAACATATTTACAATTTGAGGAGTCCCTAATTGTCACTGGTTCTTTTATACAAGAAAATATTGGTTGCGATAGATATAGTATTGATTATAGAAAATGTTACAAACCAGAAGCTTTGGCGCCGCTTTTAGTTGCTGCTTTCGACTCACATAAAACGTATAAAGTAAGTCGAATGATTAACAGTCATTCCCTTGATAAATTGGATATTCAATACAACCATAAAACGTTGCATGCAGTAATAGAATCCACTGAACCCACCGATTCGACTAATGCGAAAGCCGAAGCATTGGATAATCCTGCTTTTCTTGGTGAAACAATTCTAGAGCTTTTTCTTAAAGATCAACCATACAATATCAAAAGTATGGTTACACAAAAGAATAATCCTATGGGTTCCGTGAATTTTGATGGAGATTCTATCGAATTTATCACAATGTACTTTCAAAATAGAACAGTTACAGAGGCTTGTGCTGAGTTAAAAGCTACTAAAAAAATATTTCTAGATACATTCAACGAAGCAGCAGTATTTACTGAAAAGTTGCAATTCCCCACATACAATAGCGGGTTTAACATGTTTATGTCAAACCAGGAAAAACTTGTTTTATTTAATAACGGAACTTACCATTTTCACATTACGTTGCCAACGCTAATAGAAAACAGTAGAATCATTGATTACCCTGCCTTCGATGAAATCCATGCCAATGCCATTTATCTATTGCAATGGTTTGAGCCATTTTTTATCGCAACACTCGGTAATCCGGATATTATGGGAGTAATAAGTTCAAAGTCCCAATTGGATGAAAAATTCACGTTGGGATCGATGAGAAGTGCAATTTCCCGCTATATTGGGGTTGGGACATTTAATAAATCAATGCCAAAAGGGAAAATACTAACCTATAAAGTAGAAGATTTCAGAAAACTACTTAAGTTCGAAAAGGAAGACAATATTTGGTGGCGCGATCAGATTGAAAAAGAAACAGAATACGCGTTTCTTTCTGATCTTGGATTGGATTTCAACCAAGAAAAAATGTACCAAAGTGGTTTTGAAATTAGAAGTTTCGATGAATTTCCAGAAGCGTATCTGAAAGATGTCTTGGCTGCAATTCTTCTGATTTGTGAACACGCATTAAACCTTCCAAATATTCCTTGGGGACACGATAGTATTGTTTGGAATAACTTGGTTTTTAAAACCTTAAAACATGGTTATTTAACGGAAATTACATCAGATGAAAAGAACGAAGTTTTGAGCTTGCTGCAGCTTTTGAATCCTTCAGATGCTAATTACCAGTTGCTCAAAACAGAATTTGAAGCGGTAACGGCTTTGGATCAATTTTTCTTTAAAATACTAGAAGTTTTCTTTGAAAAGTATAAAGAAAATAACGTGTGTTTGGATGCAATGATTGGCGAAAAATTAGTCGC
>JBEDAD010000205.1:0-8521 GCA_041177985.1 Bacteroidota bacterium
CCTTCATTAAAAGGTATAAAAAATTGTTTTACGCACATTTTCAAGGTATTTATACAAGTCTAGCACATGTTAATAAATTTTCGTTTTTTTGTATAAATTCTATTTCGTGCATTTTACACAACAGTACATACAGATAAAAGACATCGATATTCACTTGTTACATTTTTCGGAGTTCGAAACTTCCGATTATTTGGATCAACTTACCGATGCTGAAAAAGAACGTTTTTACACCTTTAACAGTACACAGCGCAAATTGGAATATGTTGCAACGCGCATTTTAAGACATCGAATTTTCGGTTTTGAACATATTCACTACGATAAAAATGGAGCACCGTTCATTGAGGGAGAAGGATATATTTCGATAAGTCATACAAAAAATCAAGTTGGTATTGCATTTTCAAAAAAACACGCAATTGGTTTGGATCTTGAGATGATTCAGGGAAAAGCGAAAAAAGTTTGCTCTAAATTTTTAACTTCCGATGAGCTGCTATCCTTTGATGCAAATAGTGAATTGGAAATGACCAAGGCATGGTCAGCGAAAGAGGCATTGTATAAATTAGCCGGCAGGAAAGAACTGAATTTCAAAACAGATTTACATTTGGAAAAAGTGACAGAATCAGAATGGATTGGAAAGATTAGTCATGCATCGGAAGAATGGTTTGTAGAATTGAATACTTTTGTACTTGAAAATTTTGTTGTTTCAGTAAATACTTCGGCAAAGAAAAAAATATGAAAAAACCGATTTTAGAAACCATTCAAAGCACAAAGAATGCTATTGCTGTTCTAATTGACCCAGAAAAAAGTGATAATGGTCCAATTTTAGAAAATTTGATTCGGCAAGCTGAATTTTCAGGAATCGATTTTTTATTTGTCGGAGGAAGTTCCGTTACCAGAAAAGAATTCGAAGCGACACTAAAATGTATTAAGAATCAAACAAAACTTCCAATTGTAATTTTCCCTGGTTCATCCGTTCAAATAAGCAAAGAAGCAGACGCCATTTTATATTTAAGTTTGTTATCTGGCAGAAATCCTGATTTTTTAATTGGTCATCACATACAATCTGCAATGGAATTGTTTGAAATGTCGATTGAAGTGATGCCAACTGCCTACATTTTAATTGATGGCGGAACGCAATCCTCCGTTGCATATATGAGTCAAACTACTCCTATTCCGAGAGAAAAACTTTCCATTGTGAAACAAACTGCACTAGCTGGAAAGTTTCAAGGGAAACAATTGATTTATCTTGATGCTGGAAGTGGCGCAAAACACCAAGTGCCCGTAGAGATTATTGCAGACTTAAAAATAGTACAACTTCCTTTAATTGTTGGTGGCGGAATAAGAACGTTGGAGCAGATAAGAGACTTACACGATGCAGGCGCTTCGATAGTTGTAATTGGGAACAAATTGGAGGAAGACAGTGATTTTCTTTTAGACATTCATCATTACAAGAAGAATCTTCCAGCGGCGGCGTTAAAATGAAACCATGTTCATTAAAAATAGTGAGATTTACATACTTAGGCTCAATTCTCCTTCTGAATTTACGCGAATTGTTAAACTAGAGAAACCTGGATAAATTCCCAGCAAGGAAATTGATTCTACCCTCCCACTCAACGTTACTCCTTTTTCAATTTCTCGGTTCATTTCTTTTTGAACGATTTTTTTCATTTCATCCAATTGGGGTTTCAAATCGTAGTGGGCATTCAATCTCAACATGTCGGTAATTTTAGAGTTGAACAACCATTTTGCAGACTTCAATAGTACATTTTTGGTTCTTAAATCAAAAACCAAGTCTGGAAAAGAAATTTCCTGTTTCTCTGCATCAAATTTGGGCGTTCCAATAAAGTACAATTCACCTTGTCTTTTTCCGCTGAAAGCTACTTTTAAAATGAGTTGATCATTTAGCGCACCTTCCACGGACATTTTCCCAAAAATAACCTCGTTATTTTTTATCTCCACTGATTTTCCAGCCAGGTTCTCGGAAAGTATTGCGCTCAAGGAATCATACGAGGCAACAATATCAAGATTAATATCAAATCCTTTTGCAATTTGATGGTCGCTCAGTTTCGGTAATTTTACAGTTGGATTTTCTGATGGAAATGTTGTAATTATGGGTTGAATGGTCAAATTTAGATCTAAAAATGCCGTATTATTTCTGAAACGAATATCGCTAAGGGAAATAGCTTTCGGGGATATTGAAAGATATCCATACCTTCCGAGAGAGGTTTGTGCACTCATCACTTTCCAAACTTCTTCCATTTCTGAGCGAATATCAATGGAGGCAATTTCCTTATCTATAACTTTCTCCAGTTCTTTCAATTCAACGGTCAATTCCTCGCGTAATTTTTTCGTTGCGTCGTAATTGAAGACACTAATTTCACAAGGATCGATTGTTTCAAATTTGCGTAATACGGTTGTGGTTTTAAAGCGGAAATCTGGTGTGATTTTAAATTGGGTGGCATAACCAACTGTAACGCGTCGCATTTCTTCTCCAATGCCACAGCTGACGTAAATTCTCGGAACAATACAGGAACCTTTCTCCTTAAAAAGATAGGTGCATTCTGGACAATAATTCAATTTTAAGGAATATTTACCATCCACTTCGTAGTATAATTCTTTCCCTTTGCAATCAAATTGTATCGGATTGCGATTAAATTCATAGGAATAACTAACGCCGGAACAGTTATCTTCTTTTCCGGTAAACGATTTAGGCAAAGACTTTTCCGTGTCTTTTAAATAGGGCAATAAATTAATTTTAATCGGCACGTAAACCGTTGATTGCTCTTGAATTAAAGTTGGAATAAACGCAACCTTTTGTTCCGGAATAGCGGGGTCAATTCTCCTGCATTGCACAAAAGTCAACAGAACAAGAAGAGCTGAGAAAAATTTAAACATAGTTCAGGTATAGATTGAAAAAAGACCTTACTTCCGAAGGTCTTTTTTCTATTGTTCAGTTTAGAAACTTTTTTCTGCAACTAATTCCAAGGCGGCATTGAATGTTTTACTTGGTCGCATTGCTTCACTAATTTTTTTACTATTTGGGTGGTAGTATCCTCCCAAATCAATTGCTTTTCCCTGAGACGAATTCAATTCATGTATAATTTGGTTTTCTTTGGCTACTAATTCTTTCGCCAGTCCAGAAAAATGGGCTTTTAATTCTAAATCTTTCTCCTGATTTGCAAGTGCTTGCGCCCAATACAAAGCCAAATAAAAGTGGCTCCCACGGTTGTCTAATTCGCCTGCTTTCCGCTGTGGAGATT
This sequence comes from Bacteroidota bacterium, assembly GCA_041177985.1. Taxonomy (GTDB): domain Bacteria; phylum Bacteroidota; class Bacteroidia; order Flavobacteriales_D; family Crocinitomicaceae; genus M0103. The sequence continues at coordinate 3,258 of JBEDAD010000205.1, forward strand.
TATCTTTATCTAGGAATTCGCCCGTCGCTTCGTCTAATGTTTCTGCAAGAATCTGTGCTTTTACATTTCCGTTCGTAACGCTTAAATGTTCTAGTGAAGCAGCAAGTGCTAAAAATTCGCCAAGAGAATCCCAGCGCAAGTGACCTTCTTCAATAAACTGCTCCACATGTTTTGGTGCAGATCCTCCAGCACCTGTTTCAAAAAGTCCACCGCCGTTCATCAATGGAACGATTGAGAGCATTTTGGCACTCGTTCCAACTTCTAAAATCGGGAATAAATCCGTCAAATAATCGCGTAAAACGTTTCCTGTAACAGAAATAGTATCCTTTCCTTGAACCAAACGCTCCATCGTAACTTGAATAGCAGCATCCGGCGCTAAAATCCGAATGTCCAATCCATTCGTATCGTGGTCTTTAAGGTATTGATTTACCTTAAGAATTATTTGAGCATCGTGTGCGCGTTTTTCATCCAACCAAAATAATGCTGGCGTATTGGATAATCTTGCGCGTGTAACTGCTAATTTCACCCAATCTTTAATTGGCGCATCTTTTGCCTGACACATTCTCCAAATATCACCTGTTTCAACAGCGTTTTCGAGAAGCGTATTTCCATTTCCATCCACCACTTTAACAGTGCCATCCGCTGAAATCTGAAATGTTTTGTCGTGTGAACCATATTCTTCGGCTGCTTGCGCCATTAATCCAACATTTGGCACTGTTCCCATCGTCACTGGATCAAAAGCGCCATGCTGCTTGCAGAAATCAATGGCAACTTGGTAAATTGTAGCATAACTGCTATCTGGCAAAACTGCTTTTGTATCGCGAGATTTCCCTTCCGCATCCCACATTTGTCCTGAATTACGAATCATTGCAGGCATTGAAGCATCTACAATGACATCACTTGGAACGTGTAAATTTGTAATTCCTTTTTCAGAATTGACCATTGCAATAGCTGGCCCATTTTCATAACATGCGTGTATAGCATTCAGAATTTCCGTTTTTTCTGTTGCTGGCAAAGATTCAATCTTCGCCAAAAGGTCTCCAAAACCATTGTTTACATCTACGCCTAATTCAGATAAAATTGTATCGTATTTTTCAAAAACTGGGCGAAAGAAAACTTTTACTGCTTCACCAAAGATAATTGGATCCGAAACTTTCATCATTGTTGCCTTCATGTGAAGGGAAAAAAGAACCCCTTTGTTTTTAGCATCTGCCACTTGACTTTCCAGAAAATCAACTAATTTTTTTCTGCTCATGAACGTGGTGTCAATTATTTCGCCAGCCAGCAACGGAGCATCTTTTTTAAGAATTGTGACATTTCCATCCTTGCCTACAAATTCAATACGGAAAGCACCTGCTTCTTTTAGTGTAATTGATTTTTCATTGTGAAAGAAATCACCTTCTTGCATGTGCGCAACATGTGATTTGGAATCTGCGTGCCATTCTCCCATGGAATGCGGGTGTTTACGCGCATAATTCTTCACGGAAAGCGGTGCGCGGCGATCCGAATTACCTTCCCGTAAAACCGGATTTACGGCACTTCCTTTAATTTTATCGTATTTTGCTTTGATTTCTAGTTCTATATCATTTTTTGCATCTTCCGGATAGGAAGGAATTGCAAATCCTTGGTTTTGTAATTCACTGATAACTGCCTTTAATTGAGGGACAGATGCACTAATATTTGGTGTTTTAATTATGTTTGCTTCTGGCATTTTTGCCAACTCGCCTAATTCCAATAAAGCGTTGCTCTTTTTTTGATCCGGTGATAAATACTCAGAAAACACCGCTAAAACCCTTGAAGAAAGAGAAATATCCATTGTTTCAATTTCGATTCCTGCTGTTTCCGTAAAAGCCTGTACAATCGGTAAAAAAGAATAGGTTGCCAAAGCTGGAGCTTCGTCGGTTAGGGTGTACGTAATTTTTGAAGTTTTTGAATTCATAGTGCTTTTTATTTTTGAAAATTTCCACCGGATTTTATCGCGTTACAAATGTACTTATTTTTTAAATCGTTCAAACTCGCAGTTTGTTAACGATATACTAAAATTATTTTTTTTGATTTTGAAGAAATTCTACCATTTTTTTTAAAGCTCGAGAGCGGTGTGAAAGGGTGTTTTTTTCAACTAAATCCATTTCTGCAAAGGTCTTTCCGCAATTTTCAGGTTCAAATATTGGATCGTAACCAAAGCCGTCCTTACCTCTTCTTTCTTCCACAATTCTACCTTTTACAATCCCCTCAAAAAGATGTGTTTCACCTTTCCAAAACAAAGAAATTACTGTTCTGAACTGAGCGTTTCGATTATTCATTTCTGATAAATTATCCAAAACCAGTTGCATATTTCTTTCAGCATCATACGATTCGCCTGCATAACGCGCTGAATAAACGCCAGGTTCGCCGTTCAATGCTTCAATTTCCAAACCGGTATCATCTGCAAAACAATTTAACTTAAATTTATCGACGACAAATTGTGATTTCAATCGAGCATTTCCCTCTAGCGTATTTTCCGTCTCTGGAATATCCTCCGTACAATTCAAATCATCCAAAGTGATAATTTGAATGCCGTTTGGAACGATAGATTGAATTTCTTTTGCTTTGTTATTATTGTGTGTTGCGAAAACGAGTTGCATATTCCTAACTTTAGTGGACGCACAAAAATAGCAAGATTTTTTCGTCAAAAAACAGGAAAACATATACCTTATATTCGTGAAGACGAGCTCTATCCGTTTTTATTTATTTCAAATCAAAAAAGTTTCAAAAAAAAATGCTTTTTAGCAATGTATTCTAAAATTGATTGTATTTTTACTTTTTTAAAAAACTCTATGTTTCGACCACGGATAATCCCAGTGCTACTGCTGAAAAATCGGATACTCGTTAAATCAGTTCGGTTTAAAGACCCAACATATATTGGCGATCCAATCAATGCTGTTAAGATTTTCAACGATCTTGAAGCGGATGAGTTAGTTTTTTTAGACATAGATGCAACACGCGAAAACCGACTAATTTCACTTGACTTTATAAAAAATGTTGGCGAGGAAGCAAACATGCCTTTTTCTGCTGGAGGAGGCGTTCGATCAATAGAGGATATTCGACAAATTATTGAGGCAGGTGCAGAAAAAGTCATAATAAATTCCTATGCGGCAGAAAACCCTGACTTCATCAAAGAAGCATCTGAAACTTTCGGTTCTTCCACTATCGTGGTCTGCATGGACGTAAAGAAAAAGCTATTTGGCGGAATGCAAACCTGGATTAAAGCAGGAACAAAGTCAAGTGGTCATTCCCCAGTTAATTTCGCAAAATTAATGGAAGAAAAAGGTGCTGGAGAAATAATTGTTCAATCTATTGAAAAGGATGGTACGATGAGTGGGTATGACATTGAACTAATCCGAAGTATTTCTGATGCCGTTACAATTCCAGTTATTGCATTGGGTGGGGCCGGATCGAATAACGATCTTAAAGAAGCCTTTTATGAAGGTTTTGCTAATGGACTCGCAGCTGGAAGTATGTTTGTTTACCAAGGAACTAAAAAAGGAGTTTTAATTTCCTATCCGGAAAAAGGTGAAATAACTTTTAGTGATAACTGAATTTAAATGTTAAAATTTAAAAAAATTATGCTAGAACCTTAAAAAAGTAGCTAAAAGATTAAATTTCAATACAAACAGATTTTCAGAGAGAATTAAAAATTTTTAAATTTTTATATTTGTTACTTTTTTAAACTTTTTAATAAAAAAAGAATACGACAAAATACATTTTAGAATGAAAACAATTAACTAATGGAGCAAGTAAATTACCAAATTTGTAATCGTTGTTTGATGGATACCTCCGATTCAGATATTTTTTTCAATTCCAAAGGGGAATGCAACCATTGTGTTGAATTTACCGAAAAGAGAATTCGATATAATTACCAGGGTGCAAAAAGCGATGCAGACCTAGAGAATATCGTGCAACAAATGAAAACGGAAGGCAAAGGAAAAGAATACGATTGCATCGTTGGACTTAGCGGAGGCGTTGACAGCAGTTATGTTGCACATATTTGTCAGCAAAAAGGATTGCGTGTGCTTGGAGTTCACCTGGATAATGGGTGGAATTCAGAAGAAGCAGTTCTAAACATAAAAAATATCGCCAAAAAATTACACATCGACTACGAAAGCTATGTGCTTGACTGGGAAGAGTTTAAGGATTTACAATTAGCATTTTTAAAAGCTGCAATTCCAGAGGCAGATACACCTACAGATATTGCCATTTTAGCAGCTCTTCACAAGGTTGCATCTAAATACAATGTGAAATATATCATTAGCGGTGGAAATTTTGCGTCCGAGGGAATTCTCCCAAAAACGTGGCATTACAACGCTAAGGATTTGACCTATTTCAACCATATTCAGCGAAAATTCGGAACATTGAAATTGAAGAAATTCCCAACATTTGGATTCCAGAAAGAAATGTACTACAAACTTGTTCGTAAAATGAAAATGGTTTACATTTTGAACAACGTGGAATACATTAAAGAGGATGCAATGGCGCTGTTAAAAAAGGAATTGGATTGGAAATACTACGGTGGGAAACATTACGAATCGAAATATACAGGATTTATTCAGTCGTATTATTTATTTGAGAAATTCGGAATTGACTATCGAAGAGCGACATTTTCTTCTCAAATCTGCACTGGAGAAGTAACGCGGGAGGAAGCATTGTTAGAACTTTCTAAAAAGCCCTATAATCCTGAAGTAATCGAAGAAGAAAAGAAATATATTGCAAAAAAATTAGGCGTTTCAATAGAGGAATTTGACAAAATTATTCAAACTCCAGCAAAATTATACCGCGATTATCCGAACGATGAAAAAAGATTGAGTTTTATATACGATACGTATCGAAAAATATTCAAAAAGGAAAAACTAGCCAGTTTCTAGATTTTATTCATTTTTACGTTTTTAACCGCATATTTTCAGATTTGATTTTTTTAGTCAACGTTCATCCTAATTCGCCATTCTTTAGGGTATAAATTATTGAACCTATTTCCTAAATGTTTCACCCATCCTAAAGGTTCTTGATGGAATGTAATCAACTGAAATCCTTGCTTTCCAGCCAACGGAAAGGTATCTCCATGCAGGTAATTCAGCGCTTGTTGCAATTCGACTTCAATTTTTCCGGAATAATTCAATAAAAAAGGATTTAAAGCTAATTCTTCATTTGGAATTACACCTTTACGTGCAATTTCACCAAGTGTGGTTCCCATTTTTTGTAATCGCAATTGCGACTGCACATGGAGCATT
>JBEDAD010000206.1:0-2696 GCA_041177985.1 Bacteroidota bacterium
CAAACTGGGTTTACGTTACAACGAATGGAATTCCATCCTATCCAACAGGTCCCTTTTTAGACGGTAACCCTTCGCAAGCAACGGATCAAAATGCAATTTTTAAATTTCCATTAAATCCAACAGAAAACACAGGTGTTTTAAGCACAACAACTGGCGGTAATATTGGTGTATTTATCAATGGTGTTGCTCTTTTTGATTACAGAGACGGTGTTGCTTGGAATACTACAACAAATGCTTTGTGTGGAGGTCCTGGAAATGCTCCGTGTCCTGGAGGCCCAGCCGCAGCGATGCCTTGGAATAGAGATGCTGTTCCTGCAGAAATGATGGGATTTGATTGCGCAAAAGGTCACCCGGCAAATGGGAATTACCACCACCACCAAAATCCAAGCGCTTTTAATTTAGATTTATCGGTTATTTCAACCATTTGCGATCTATACGCAGCGGATGGATTATATGCAATTAACACCGCAGAACATTCTCCTTTAATTGGTTTTTCCTATGATGGATTCCCTATCTACGGCGCATATGGATATGCAAATGCCGATGGAACTGGTGGAATAACACGCATTAAATCAGGGTATCAATTGCGTACGATTAGTACTCGTACGGTTTGGGCAGATGGAACAGATGTTGCCGATGGGCCAGCGGTAAGCGCAACCTATCCTTTGGGCTATTTCCGGGAAGATTACGAATTTATGGCGCATCCTTCAGATCAAAGTTATCTAGATGCACACAATGGTCGTTTTTGTGTAACGCCGGAATACCCGAATGGCATCTATTGCTATTTTGCTACTGTGGATGCAAATCACAATTCTGCCTATCCGTATGCTGTAGGCCCAACTTTTTATGGCGTGAAAACTGCATCTAAAGTAACGGCTATTTCTGAAACGGTAACGCCATATACTTCCTCTGCGTCCCTTACGGAAAATACAAAAATCGAGTGCACTGTTTTCCCAAATCCTTCTGCAGATATTTTAATGGTTCAAATGCCGGGCTTGCAAACAAAAGATGTGCAAGCGGATTTGGTGGATGCTTCTGGGAAAATAATTCAGTCCCAAACAATTTTTCAAGGAAGTACAATCTGTTATTTTAACGTGGCAACTTTATACAGCGGCACTTACTTTGTAAAGATTACCGCTGGAAATCAAACTTCTAGTTTTTCAGTTGTGATTGCTGAATAATTACGTTCAAAAGTGAATTAAAAATCCCCATTCTTTGCGTAGAATGGGGATTTTTTTATCCTACTATCTATTGCGGAAATAAAGAAAGCAACCCTGCTTCGGATGCGTCGCAAATCCCTTTTTCCGTGATTATTTTGGTGACCAATCTTGCTGGTGTGACATCGAAACCATAATTACTGGCTTGTGTCGTTTCTGGACAAATTAAAATTGGTTGAATTTTGCCGTTAGCTCCTTTCCCAATAATATAACGCACTTCGTCTTGGTCGCGCTCTTCGATTGGAATTTCACGCAGTCCATCGCGAATGGACATATCCAAAGAGGTAGAAGGCAAGGCAACATAAAATGGAATGCCATTATCTGCTGCTGCCAGCGCTTTTAAATAAGTTCCAATTTTATTTGCAACGTCGCCATTTCGCGTTGTACGATCTGTCCCAACAAGCACCATGTCTACCATTCCGTGTTGCATTAAATGTCCTCCGGCATTGTCGACAATTAACGTATGCGGAACGCCATGGCGCGTCAATTCGTAGCATGTTAAATTCGAACCTTGATTTCTTGGTCGGGTTTCATCTACCCAAACATGTACTTTCAAGCCTTTTTCCATCGCCTGATAAATCGGCGATGTAATTGTTCCCCATTCCACGCAGCCCAGCATTCCGGCGTTGCAATGGGTTAAAATATTCACTACTTCGCCATTTTTGCGTTGTGCGATTTCTTCAATAATTGGCAAACCGTGTACACCAATCATGCGGCACGTTTCCACATCTTCCTCCACAATTGCCGCAGCGGCTTCCCATGCAGTAAGTAGAAAATCTCCTTCGCAGTTGTCCAACGCATTACGCATTTTATCCAATGCCCAAAACAAGTTCACCGCTGTTGGACGCGAAGCACGCAAATCCGTAAACGCTTGGTCTAAGAATGTGCCATCTAATTGGTCTTCCACCATTTCGCGCACAGCCAAATAAATTCCATACGCTGCAGTTGCTCCAATTAAAGGCGCACCGCGAACGGTCATGTCTTTTATTGCTTCTTCCGCGTCTTCGTACGTTTCCAATTTAATGGTAACAAATTCGTGCGGTAATTTTCGTTGATCTATAACTTCTACGTAGCGATCTTCGGTTGTCCAAATGGTTCTGAATTTTGTCATTTCAGTTCTAATTTTTCTTATAATTCAATTTCAGTAAAGTCACTGACTGTATTTTTCCAATTTGCTGCTGTTCCCGGTCGAACCAATTGCAGGGTTTGGAATCCAGCGGCATCTGCAGCTATGAGTTCCTCGGCAATATCGGATAGGAAAAGTATTTCATTCGCTTTAAAATTTACTTCCTCGGCAATTTTCGAATACGTCTCCTGTTCTTTTTTACCGCCGGTTGTTGTGTCGAAGTGGTGCGAGAAATAGTTGCTTAGATCGCCTGCTTCGCTGAATCCAAAAAGTAGTTTTTGTGCAGCGATGGAGCCGGAGGAAAATACGCCCATTTGAAATCCTTTGTCTTTCCAAGTTTGAAAGGAAGGCTT
>JBEDAD010000207.1:0-6166 GCA_041177985.1 Bacteroidota bacterium
GCGATATTGTCTTGTAAATCTTGTCCGCCCATATTTCGGTAAATCGCAGTTCTGTAATCTCTACCATATCCTTCGCTACCGCGGTAATCAATATCTAAAACCGTAAATCCATTGTCAACCAATAAATTATGGAACATATATTCTCGGTGGTAAGTGCTCCAATAATTGTGTGCATTCTGCAAATATCCTGCGCCATGGACAAATATAACAGCTGCTTTATTTTTTGTATTTCCCGGATTGTACAGACGCGCATACACTTCCTTGCCATCAGAACCTTTAAATGTGATTACTTCCGGCTCTTTCCATGCATACGCATTAAATTCTGCTGTTGTTGAATTGGTAATTTTCGAAAGTTTTGTATTGGCAATATTCGGAGCGGTATACAATTCCCACGGTTTATTTTTGGCGGAAAACCGAACGGCAAGTGTTTTTTCATCCGGTGAGAGCAAAACTTGGTGATAGCCATCCTTTGTTAGGATTGGAACTATTTTTTGTGCAGTAATATCGTAGCGTAGGAAATCTCGGTTGCCCGGATGCGATCTATTTCCGGTGATGTAAAAACTTTTTCCATCCAACGAAAGAGAAAGGTCATAAATTTCCCATTTTCCGCTGGTCAACTGTTTTTTTTCTCCTGTGGAAAGCGAATACGTATATAAGTGCGAATAGCCGCTTTTTTCGGATTGAAAATAAATGGTTTTACCATCGTTCAACCAGCCGAGTGGAACATCTTCTGTATTCCATCCTGAAATTCCAGGTCCACCAATCCAAGCTTCATCCATTTGGTGGTCTAATTCCTTTACATTTCCAGTTTTCAAATCGATTAAAACAATCCAGCGGTCTTTATTATCATAGGAACGAATGTCACAAACGGCGAGGGAAGAATCTTTTGCAAATTGAAGTTGGTGCATCACAATTTTTCGATCGGTAGCATACGGTTCGCTGTTATTCAGGTAGCTTGGTTTTTTGCGTATATCGGATAGTTTGGAGAAATTCACAAAATAAACGGAATCGGCAGCAATTGAATAGATTCCCAGACGGTGCGTTGGTTCCGCATCTGCATCCGAGACTTTACTTCTTGCTGGCGAAGTAAAAGTGTGTCCGTCGGACGAGATATGATTTTCTACATGTGTTTCTTCTTCCGTTGGATAGGTCGATAGTCGAAAGGTAATGAACGCAGCATTCGGATGGATCTGTAAATTTTCCAGTTGCTGTTTTCCGATGAAAAAATCTTTTGGGGAATTAAAGTGTTTTACGGAATTATTCCTCAGCCATTTTTCCGTGTTGTTTTTGTCTTGAATGAAGTTAAATAGCGCTACTTCTTCCTTCATCCAATACGTAGAATCTGTCTTTTTATCTGAATGTTCGCCTTTTCTGAAATTTGTTACTTGCACGAAAGAACCAATTTGAGCATTGTAGCACATGAGATTTATTCCCTGCTGAAAAAACACGAGCTTACCAGAACTACTGCGTTGGATTGCGCCAATAGCATCGTTACTCTGAAAAACCAGGCGAGATTGCTTCGTTTTTTTGTCTAATTCAATCAAAGCGCCATCTATTTCATAGTAATTTTTGGAAAAAGCGGATTGCGCTTTGTCGTAAGGGAAAATAAGTGCTTTACCAACTTTTGCAGGAGTATTTGTTGCCTTGCCAACAGGAAAATAATACGAACTATTTCCGGGTTCATTTTTAGGATTCCAATCAAAAAGAATGGATTGACCATCAAAACTCCATGCGATATTATCCGGTGAATGCCCAATAAATTCGGCACCTTTCATTATTTCCTTCAGGATTAATTTTGAATTGTTTTGGATAATTTGTCCATTCAATTTTAATGAAAAAAGCAACAAAAAAAGTAAAAGGTGAAAATTTTGGATTCTACGCATCTTTCAAGATTTTTTGTAAAAATAAAGAAAGCTTCGCGATGTACGAAGCTTTCCTAAATACAAATTTCCAAATTTGTGTAACGAACAGGTATCGAGATGCTCGTTAGTTATTAATTGTGCGTTTGCTTTTTTGAACGTTAAATCCAACATTAATTCCAGCCATTCCACCATTTTTTTGTGAAGAATAAAATAGATTTACAGGTATATTTAATGCGCCAGCTCTGAATGTACGACCAAAAGCAAAGACAAACATGGTACTAACACTAGTTGATCCGCGTGTGTCGCCAAACTTTCGATCGAAGTTATAATCGGAAGAGAATTTGGATGGCTGTGGCGCTGTGAAATAACCATTTACATCAAGATATTGTGGATCGGTTCCATACGTTTCACGTGCATAATTATACCAATCACTGGAATTAAAATAGCGGTTTTCTGATCCGAATTTATTTTCCGTATCAAAAAAACCATTGGATGTTTTCTTTAAACTAAAACCAGGTCCAAAGGCAAATTCCCAGCCAGAACTTCCGAATCGAAAGCCGTTCATAATGGTGACAGAAGGAATAAATTGACCTTGTTCCAATCCGGAAACATTAAAAATTCCTTCAACTAAAGCGGAAAAATTTTCCGTTCCAACATATTGTCCTTCTACTTGGTATCCAATCATACTTACCGCAGGAAAAATATCCAAACCACCTTGCGATTCAGGACGTGTAGCAAATTCGTTCATGGATCCCAAAAGATACGCAACGCCTATTCTAGGTCCGGAATTGTTGATTTTACCAATGTTATTTGACGTAATCAATTCATTTTTAAAAGCCAAGCGATCGTTGATGTCTTTGGGAACTTCAACACCATGCATTTCTTTTAATAGAATTTCAATCATACGTTGTACTTCTAATTCTTGGTTGTCAAATTCTTTAACCGATGATTTGAAAATTGTTTTGTTTTTCACGTCTACAATTTTTAGAGTTAAAGCAATTTTATTACCCAAACCATCAAAACTTCCACACAATACATAATCCACATTTAGTTCTTTCCCAAGTTTTACTAAGCAATTTTGTCCGTAGCAATCCGTGGTATATTCTGGATTTGTTTTCAGTGCATCGGCCATATCAAATTCATCGTACACTTTGTATTTCGCCATTTTAATCAATTCCAGCCGAATCATTTTGGCTAGAATAGCAGGTTTTTGGGTCAAACTGTTGACATTTGGATTTGCAACTGCAATTGTAGGTGTGTTATCTTGCGCAAACAGTTGCGAGCTGCAGATAACGGATACAAGTAGAATTAATTTAATTTTAGTTTTCATATTCATGTTTTTTAGTTCACAAATATTTCAGATTAATTCTCTTCTAACCTAACTGAATGCAGCAAGTGGATATAGTGAGTTGCGAAATTCGCAACTCAAGTTTTTTCAATTCGCGTAATTACATCGGTTGAGTGCTAAAATTGAAGGTTTACTTTTGTCTTAATGATGAAGAAATCAAGCGCGTAAAGTATTTCCGCTTTTTTTAAAAATCTGCTTCCATCTTTTTCTTGAAGGAATTAATCGTTTTATTGAATTCGAAGAAAAAATTATTGCGTTCTTTTTCATTTACTAAGGATATCAAACTGGAATTTGCCAATTGTTTATCGATAATTAATTTTGAATCGTTCACGTAATTTTCATCTGTCGTTTCTAGATAATTCATAAGATTATGGGTTAAATAGACACCTTGAAGCTCTTTGCCCTTGTAATAAAATGTCGCGTCAGAATTAATCGTTTCATTCAAATACATTTCAAAATTGTTGCCATTTGCTGGTGCTTGCGTTCCATACATGAATTTTTTTCCACAATTCGCTTGCGCTTCCAAATGAGAAGACAGCAATAAAATTCGGTCGTGCAAAAACAAGGCGTAGGAAGGGTCTTCAAATAAATGGGAGGTATAGTAATAGTGAATTTGCCGCAAAAACCCACGCATAAATTCCGGATCGTAAATCTCTTTGGAAGGAATGGAATTATAAATTTGTAAAATTTCCATGCCCAAAGAAAAAGCGGTATCACTTGTTTTTTCATGCTTAAACTGCTGGTCTTTGTATTCTTCCATTTGCAGGTGAGTTTTTGCCCAGAAGTACAATTTAAACCGCATCAATTGCGGGAAATTCAACAGTTGAAAGAACTGAATATTATTTACGGATAGTATTATTTCTCCCCCAGAAAGCTGTTTGAGTTTGTGAAAAGCTTGCAAAATTCCCTCTAGATAGGATTCTAGACTAAAGTCAAAAGTAGCGAGTGGTGGATAAGAAAAAACCACCTTTCCATCGCCAGTAGCACACAATGCGTCGAATGAAATATTATAGTGTACACACAACTTTTTTACTTCTTGAATAGTAAGTGCTGTTTCGTTGCGCAACCTTCTGTATACAGCGTCTGAACTAATACTCAGAACATCTGAAAGTACATTTCCTAAGGAATCTTCACCCGCATTTTTTTGCTTGATAAGCTGGAATAAAGTAGTTTGAATATCTTGCTTCATCTTCTGTTAATTGACTATAAATGTATCTTTTTTTAGGACATAGAGAAAAATTCTGAATTCTAAATTCTGAATTCCAAATTTTTATGTAATTTTGCAACCTTATATTCAATTATTTATAAATCGGGGTTTCGCACCCCACATTGTAAAAACAATTATGGCAACTAGAATTAGATTGCAAAGACACGGTAAGAAAGGGAAAGCTTTCTTCCACATTGTAGCTGCAGACAGCAGATCTAAAAGAGATGGTAAATTCATCGAAAAATTAGGAATCTACAACCCACACACAAATCCAGCAACAATTGACATCAATTTTGATCGTACATTAAGTTGGGTGCAAGTTGGTGCTGAAATGTCAGACACAGCGCGTGCTATTTTATCCTACAAAGGTGTTTTACACAAAAATCACTTATTGAATGGCGTGAAAAAAGGCGCATTAACTGCAGATGATGTTGAAACTAAATTTGCACAATGGCTTGCAGATAAAGATTCTAAAATCACAGGTAAAAAAGACGGTTTAGCTAAAAACGAAGCAGCGGATAAAGCAGCACGTTTGCAAGCAGAAGTTTTGGCAAATGAAACAAGAGCGAAAGCTGTTGAATTGAAAAATGCTCCTGTAGTAGAAGAAGAAATTGCTGAAGAAGCGCCAGTTGCTGAAGAAGCAATGGAAGAAACTCCAGTTACTGAAGAATCTCCAGTTACCGAAGAGGTAGCAGCAGAAGAAGCTCCTGTAGCAGAAACACCAGCTGAAGAAGCAGGTGAAGCAGAAAAAACAGCAGAGTAAAAATTAGCATTGAATGAATAAAGCAGATTGCTTTCATTTGGGATATGTAGCGAAACTTCACGGATTTAAAGGTGAAGTTTCGCTGTTTTTAGACGTTACGAATCCCGAAGATTACGAAACACTAGACTCCTTGTTTATTGAAATAAACGGGCAATTGTCACCATTCTTTATTCAGGAATTTAAATTGAAGAACAAAGGTTTCGCTGCTGTGAAATTTGAGGGAGTCAATTCGGAGAATGATGCGAGAATACTCCTTAGAAAAAACCTATTTCTTCCAGCCCAAATTCTTCCGCCATTGTCCGGTAAAAATTTCTACGACCACGAAGTTGTTGGTTTCACCGTTATAGATGAAAGTTTTGGTGAAGTTGGAATTATTGAAACAATTATCGATTTGCAGGTAAATCCATTGATTCAAATTATGAACGGCTCCAAGGAAGTCCTTGTTCCATTGATTGAAGGAATCGTTCAAAATGTGGATCGTAAGAAAAAAACAATGACTATTAAAGCACCTCCGGGTCTAATAGAATTGTACCTTTCCTAAATTTCAGAGTAAACTTCTTTTAGTACTGTAATTCATTTTTTTTCATGTCCGTTTTTCAGTTCAAATATTTTTCTGTTAATCAAAGTCGATCCGCATTAAAAGTTGGAACCGACGCAATGGTTTTGGGAACGCTAATATCTGCAGACCATAAAAAAGTTGGTTTGGATATTGGAAGTGGAACTGGTGTTTTAAGTTTGATGGTTGCACAAAAAAATCCTGAAATTAGAATAGATGCAGTGGAGCTAGAACTCGATAGCTACAACGATTGCACCGAAAACTTTACTAATTCCCCATGGCGCAACCGCTTGAATGCTTTAGCCTTGGATTTTTTGGAAATGCAAACAGAGAAGAAATACGATCTTATTTTCACCAATCCACCATTTTTTGAAAATAGCCAGGAAAATCTAGAAAAGGCTAAAACGATGGCCAGACACACAAAATCTTT
>JBEDAD010000208.1:0-3206 GCA_041177985.1 Bacteroidota bacterium
CCGGTAGCAATTATTTCAGGATTCGTTTCCAAAGCATCTTCCGTTCGTTCAATATTTACTTCTTTGTTTCCTTTTTCTGCTTCCTTAAACATTTGCGCGCCACCTGCCCCACAGCACAATCCATTTGATTTGCACCGTTTCATTTCGACTAGTTCCGCATCTAATTTTTCAATTAATTCGCGCGGCGCATCGTATACGTCATTTGCTCTTCCTAAATAACAAGGATCGTGGAACGTGATTTTTTTGCCTTTATAAACGCCACCATTTTCAAGCGCCAATTTTCCAGTATTGATTAGATCTTGAATCAATTGCGTATGGTGAATAACCTCGTAATTCCCACCCAATTCAGGATACTCGTTTTTCAAGGTATTGAAACAATGCGGACAAGCAGTAACAATTTTGTTTACCGCATAACCGTTTAAAACTTGGATATTCATCATTGCTTGCATCTGAAAAGTAAATTCGTTTCCTGCACGTTTTGCTGGATCTCCAGAGCAACTTTCTTCCGTTCCTAAAACGGCAAATTTCACATTACAATGGTTTAGAATTTTCACTAAAGCTTTTGTGATTTTCTTTGCACGATCATCAAAACTCCCGGCACAACCAACCCAGAAAAGCACATCTGGCGTCTCTCCTTGTGCAGTCATTTCAGCCATTGTAGGAACTTTTAAACTCATATTATCTTGTTTCAAAAAAATGAATATTTATCTTATTTTAATTCTTTCCGTTCTAGAAAGCACCTCAATCCTCCGATGCCCAGTTTAATCGGTCATTTTGGGAAAACTGCCACGGAGCACCATTGTTTTCAATGTTGGTTAACATTCCTGCTAATTCCGACGGCATTTTAGATTCTTCCATGACTAAATTTCTTCTCAAGTCCAAAATTATGGACAATGGATCGATATTGATTGGGCACTCTTGAACGCAGGCATTGCAGGAAGTACACGCCCAAACTTCTTCTTCCGTTATGTAATCACCTAATAAACTTTTTCCATCCAAATAATCTTTCCCGTGTTTACGCAAATTATCGCCAACTTCCGTTAATCGATCGCGCGTATCCATCATTATTTTACGCGGTGAAAGTTTTTTTCCCGTAATATTTGCAGGACAAGAAGAAGTACAACGGCCACATTCTGTGCAACTGTATGCGTCTAATAAATTCTTCCACGATAAATCTGTTACGTCTTTCGCTCCAAAACGCTGCACTTCGGCTGGACTTTCAGGATTGGTAGCATACGGATCTGCAGTTGGATCCATCATTAATTTGACTTCCGCCGTAACCGATTCCATGTTGTTAAGCTTTCCTTTTTTCTCTAAATTGGAATAATAGGTATTTGGAAATGCTAGTAGAATGTGGAAATGTTTGGAATAAGGCAAATAATTTAAAAAGGAAAAAACCATTATAATGTGTCCCCACCAACCAATTCGTTCTATCAAATGAAGGCTTTCCAGAGAGAAATTTGAGAAAAAAGAATCTCCTAGAAAACTAGAAACTGTAAAACCAAAAGATCCTGCTTCCGACGCATAATGCGAAGCTCCTTGTAAGTAAAGTGCTTCATCCGCGCCATTCATCATAAAAATAAAGCACACTAGCACTACTTCCATAATTAAAATTAAGTTCGCATCTTTTTTTGGCCAACCAGCAAGTTCCTGCATGGTTAAACGCGGCAACTTCAATAAATTTCTTCTCCATAGAAAGGCGAAAGTTGCCAACAATGCAAGTACAGATAAAACCTCAATAAAACTTACCGTAAACGTATAGAACCCACCTAATGCGTCTCTGAATACGCGATGGTGACCAGATATTCCATCTACAAAAATCTCGATCAATTCGATTTGTGTTATGACGAAGGCAGCATACAGACAAAAATGAAGTAACGCTGGAATTGGACGCGAGAACATTTTCTTTTGTCCGAAAGCGACGAGTAACATCGTTTTCCAACGTTTAGAAGGATTGTCTGTTCGATCAATTTTTCTTCCAAGTTGAATATTGGAACGAATTTTCAATAGATTGAATGTGAAAAATCCTATTCCAATCAACGCTAATAAAGCAAAAAGTATACTTGAAACCATATTTTAATCCGGAATTGAGTCTAATAATTTTCTTAATTTTTTTTCTTCATTGCCTGTCAGAGGAACTCCTTTTGACTTTGATCCTAAAACGGAGAAGTGAATATACCGCTCCGGATGCAAGGTCAAATCAGTAACAAGATTCTGTAGGTCATTGTTCGTTCCAACCAATTCATTGTACAATTTTTCATCGTTTAAGAGTTTTCCAAGGGAGCCATTTCCTTTTTGCGCATTGTCTAAAACCGCATTGAGGTTTTTCAAGGTTTGAGAAGCGTTGGAGATAACCGTTTTAAAATCGGCAGTTACCAATTCGTCAGTTAGTTTTTTAGTGTTACCAATAATCGAAGAAACCTCCTCGTTGCTTTTCTTTAGGTTTAAAGTAATACTTTCTACATTGGTCATTATTTTAGCGAATTTAACTTTCTCGCTAATCAACATACCTTCTACTTCACCTGCTACATTTCCTAATTTATGTATTGCAGTTTGCAACTCCTTCATGCTTCCTTTCAACTGAGAAGTTGCCGTTGTATCCCAAAATGCAGAAAGTGAATTCACCATGTTATCAATGGAACTTAGCGCGACTTGTACCTTTTGAACTAAAGGATCTGCGTATGCTTTTACTTGCGAGGTAATATCAATGGAAACAATTCCCTGAAATTCATCTCCAGGTTTATAAAAACCACCTGTAAGATCCGGATTCATCTTTAAAATAAGTCCTTTGTTGAATAAATCGATTGCGCCAGCTTCAATAACAGAACCTCGCGGTATCTTGAAATTTCTTTCTTGGATATTGAAAGTCATGACAACTTTTCTTGTAGAATCTTTACTATTGGTGAGATCAATACTCAATACTTTTCCAACCGTTACGCCATTTACGATTACAGATCCTGAAACAGCAACACCGCCAGAATTCGGGAAATAAACAGTATACACATCGTCACCGCCAAAAAAGCTGTTACCTTTCAAAAAGTTGACACCTGCAATCAGTAATCCAACCGCTGCAATTGCGATTATACCTGTTTTAATTTCTTTAGAGATCTTCAAAATCTTATTTTTCTGCTAATTTAATAGCTTTTTCTAAATTAATACGTTCCCCATTGAGAAAGGCAACAACAAAAGCGTGTTGAAAACCTTGT
>JBEDAD010000209.1:0-2980 GCA_041177985.1 Bacteroidota bacterium
TATATAAATTGAATTGAAAATGCCATTTTACTTTTGGAATAATTTTTGAAACAAAGGTACTAACTTTGCTTGTTACAATTTAAAAATAGCTAAAATTGGAGTGCACGGGCTTTTTAATCAAAAAATAGTTTTAAATTAAACTCAAAATTCAAGAAATGAAAAAAACAATTGGAATACTTGCTCTAGGCTTAATTTCTTTAGCCTTTGTTACAAAAAAAGAATCTAAAGCCGGAGACGAGAATGGCGGGATAAAATTTGTCAATCTTTCACTGGAAAAAGCTAAATCTCTGGCAAAGGAAAATGATCAGTTGATTTTTATCGATGCGTATACAAGTTGGTGTGGACCCTGTAAAAAAATGGCTGCTACGTCTTTTAAAGATGAGGAGGTTGGCAAATTATTCAACAATCAATTTATCAATTTAAAAATCGATTGTGAAAAAGATGCAGACGGACCTGAATTGGCTAGAATGTATAAAGTTCGAGCATATCCAACTTTATTGGTGATTGATGGAGATGGAAAATTAGTGAAGCAAGTTGTCGGGTTTCAGCCTGCTGACAAACTTATTTCCCTTGCGAAGTCGCTGGATTAATTATTCAAGTTGTGTATTAAAATCGCCTAAGCCAAAATCGACTGAAAGGAAATAATTCCAAATCAAAAAAGCCGTCCTACATAGTAAGACGGCTTTTCAATTTTATAGAGAAGGAATTATTTTCCTTGTTCCATTTTTTCTTTCAATGCAGATAAAGCATCAAAATCACCTAATGTAGATTTCTCCGTATTTTGGTTGATTGCTTTTACTGCTTGAGATGTAGAAGATCCAGCGCTTCCTTTTTTGCTACTCGCTTTCGCTGAAGATGCAGTTGGTTTATCTTCACCTTCTTCGAATGTACGTGTATGGGAAACAACGATTTTCTTGGAATCTTTATTGAATTCAATTACTTTGAAATCAAGTGTTTCTTCCACTTTCGCGTTTTGTCCATCCTCTTTTCTCAAGTGCTTAGAAGGACAAATACCTTCAACACCATAAGGAAGAGCAACAATTCCGGATTTGTCTTTGTTCTCAATTATTGTTCCTTGGTGAACAGAACCTTCTCCGAAGATAGTTTCAAATACATCCCAAGGATTTTCTTCTAATTGTTTGTGACCTAAAGAAATTCTTCTGTTGTCTCTATCGATTTCCAATACAACAACTTCCATTTCATCTCCTACCTTACAGAATTCTGATGGGTGCTTGATTTTCTTTTGCCATGAAAGATCAGAAATGTGGATCAATCCGTCAACACCTTCTTCTAATTCAACGAATACACCGAAGTTAGTGAAGTTACGAACCTTAGCTTTGTGCTTCGTTCCAACTTTATATTTTCCTTCAATATCAGACCATGGATCTGGCATCAATTGCTTGATACCCAATGACATTTTACGCTCTTCACGATCCAAAGTTAAAATTACAGCTTCAACTGTATCTCCAACGGACATGAAATCTTGTGCGGAACGTAAATGTTGTGACCAGCTCATTTCTGAAACGTGAATCAAACCTTCAACACCTGCAGCGATTTCAACAAAAGCGCCATAGTCAGCCATAACAACAACTTTCCCTTGTACTTTGTCACCAACATTCAAGTCTGTGTTCAAAGCATCCCATGGATGTGGTTGCAATTGCTTAAGTCCAAGTGCAATTCTTTTCTTGTCATCATCAAAGTCAAGAATAACCACATTTAATTTTTGATCTAATTCAACAATCTCTTCTGGGTGATTAACACGTCCCCAAGATAAATCAGTAATGTGGATCAAACCATCAACACCACCTAAATCGATGAACACACCGTAAGATGTAATGTTTTTAACTGTTCCTTCCAATACTTGACCTTTCTCAAGACCAGAGATAATTTGTTTTTTCTGCTCTTCCAATTCCGCTTCAATAAGCGCTTTGTGAGATACAACAACATTACGGAATTCTTGGTTAATTTTAACCACTTTGAATTCCATGTTTTTACCAACATAAATATCGTAGTCACGAATAGGTTTAACGTCAATTTGTGAACCTGGCAAGAATGCTTCGATTCCAAAAACGTCAACAATTAAACCACCTTTCGTGCGACATTTCACGAAACCAGTGATTACTTCACCAGTGCGTAATACATCGTTTACACGAAGCCATGCTTTGTGCATACGTGCAGTTCTGTGCGAAACAACCAATTGACCTGTTTTGTCTTCTTGGCATTCAACAAATACATCTACTGTATCGCCTGCTTTTAATTCCGTATTGTAACGAAACTCAGATGCTGCAACAACACCTTCGGATTTGTAACCAATATTAATGATTACTTCTTTTTTAGTAACCAGAACAACTGTACCTTCAACAACTTCTTTTTCGTTGATAGATGTTAATGTTCCTTCATACTTGTCTGATAACTCAGAACGTTGAATGTGAGAATAACCGTCTAATGCTAATGCATCCCAGTCAAAATCTGCAGTTCCCTGCGTGCTTGTAGTTTTTGCCATTTGGCTTTTTAAATTGTATTTCGAGCGCCCAATAACTCGAAAGTGATGAATACTAAACTGCTTAATTAGGGCAACAGTCTTGTTTTAAGGGTGCAAAGGTAATTATTTAATTAGTAACGGCAAAATTTTAAACATAAAAAAAGGCCACCTTTCGATGACCTTTTAAAGAATTGTATGCATTTTATTTCAAAGCATCTGCTCGCTTTTTATATTCCAACGCCTTTTCGGTATTACCAATATTCTTGTTGATTTGAAAAAGAATGTTCAAAACGTCTTTATCATTCGGATTTTTCGCAATGTATTTTTCCAAAGGAACTAGTGCGCGCTTATAAATCTCATCTGCAGACTTCAACATTTTATCGTAGTTTGGATCACCAAATTTCAATTGGTTTGCAGCTGTTTTTGTTTCTGTTCCCCAAGTAACTAAATGCGCACCAAGCTGGTATTGTGCATCAATGTATTCAGGATCTATCTCCA
>JBEDAD010000210.1:0-2552 GCA_041177985.1 Bacteroidota bacterium
AAATTGGTTCAAATACCCCAGTTGCACTTGAAAATCTTTAGTGAATCGCCAACCAATAGCCCCATACAAACGATTTTGATCCAAAATATTTTTACCGATTCCTTTTCCAAAACCTAAAAAAGGTTCGTCATAGACCGAAAGAAAAAGTGTATTGTCTTTCCATTCCTTTCGCGACAATGGAATGGTAAGTAAAAAACGGTAACGCAGACGCTGGCGAAACAAAAAACCATCTTGTAAAAAGGAACCATCCGAATTTTTAGTCCAATTTTCTATAAATCGCTGTTCCAGGCGATAGCGGTGTTGAATTTCTGCCCTTCCGATTTTGTTTTTCAGTATATACTGCTCCCAAATTCGGTGTTCGTTATTGGTGTGAATTATCGGTTGCTCACCATATTGAAAAGATCGAATCCAACCATATCCAAGTGTTATTTGGGTATTTTGCTTCGTATAATAATCGACACCCAAGCGCAAGAGAGATTGTTGCCAATTTTCAAACACATCACTTCTTCGCCATTGGTATTCAGAGTGAATTCCCCAGCGTTCCGTCAGTTTATGGTTTCCATTATACATTACCCACGCGTGGGATTGTGAGGAAATTTCCTTTTGAGAAAAGGCAGTAAACAAAAAAAAGGCTGTACCAACTGAAAAAAGTATTTTCCGAATCATTCTTCTAAATTTTTAGCAAATAACGCTAAAAGATCTTTACTGAAATGAATTAATTCGTCAATTTCAGCAACGCTCAAAAGTCTTTGTTCCTTGAAGATTAAAACAAACTGGTCGTTAACTTCGATTTTAAAGTCCCGATGGGTTTCTAGATAATCTAAAACATCTGTTGTAAATAATTTTCTAGTTTCCGCTTCCATATCGCTTGTTAACAAGTAATAATCCGAAAAATTTGGATGCGAGTCAAATCGGATATCCTTTTTAGAAAACAATTCTTGAATGCTATCGAAAAAACTCAAGTTTCCCAATCTGAAAAGCGGTTTATCCGTTTTAGGGAGTATAAAAGCTGTGAAACTTAATTTTCCACCACTCAAATCCAATCTTTCTGTGGCTTCCACATCTGCAACTTGAAAATTTTCCCCAAGTAGGATGTTTTGAGCGCGATCAACTGTTAAATTGGAAAGTAACTTAAAGTTTCTAAATTCATATCCAAAAATTGAACCTGGGTTATATCCATATCCATTTTCGTTGGCGAATTTTTGAAGGACGCGATCGCGGCTAGAAAGTGAAACCTTAAATTTCCCACCTCTTTTTCTTTCAGACGTTGGAAATTCGCTGGCCGGAACAAGTTCATTCAGTCCTCTCAACTCTAATTCTTTTCCTTCACGTTCAAAATTTTTGCGCAAATCTTCCAGATGGTGCATAACGTTGTGGTCAATATAGTTCACTTTGGTGAAATCCAAAACCTGTTTTTCCTTTCCATTTTGCGCAATAATTAATTTTTTCAATCCAAGATAATTAGAAAAAGAAAGCGCACCTTCCAAAAACACAACACCATCCTTTTCAGATGAAGAAACGAAAAATAGCTTTGAAAAAGCTTGTCCTTTAGTGACTAAAATAATTAAGTTCAAAACGATTCCAACTGCAATTCCAAGCAACAAATCCGTTGCGAGAACCGTAACACAGGTTACCACAAAAACACTGAATTCAGACTTTCCAATTTCCCACATGTGCTTAAATTCTTTTGGTGAAGCCAGTCGGAAACCTGTAAATATCAACATTCCTGCAAGTGCAGAAAGTGGAATCATTTCTATGATAGGTCGTAGAGAAAGAATAAAAATCAGTAAAAACAGACCATGAAAAAAGTTAGACCATTGCGATTTCGCGCCGTAGCCAATATTTGCGGAACTCCGAACAATTTCAGAGATCATCGGTAAACCACCAATTGCTCCTGAAAGTGCTGTTCCTGCTCCCATTCCTATCAGATCCTGGTTTAAATTTGCTTTTCGTTTTTTCGGATCCAACTGATCAACTGCCAAGGCACTTAAAATACTTTCAATGGCAGAAACCAAGGTAATTGTCAGAACAGCTGTCCAGAAAACACTGGATAAAATCTTGCTGAAATCTGGCGCTACGATGCTTTTAGAAAGATTATTCGGAAGATCGACAAAGGTATTTCCATGCAGGTGAAAAAATTCTGCAGTTGGAACCGCTACCAATAACACAATTAATGGCGCAGGAATTTTCTTTATTACTTTACTTTTAATTTTAGAATGGACATACAAAATAAGGAGACTTATCCCTGCAATTAATCCTTCGTGCCAATCCATTGCTCGAAAAGCTGCAGGAATTTGCGCCATCACTTCATACAATTCTTTTCCAGTTGCTTTCGTTCCTAAAGCAGGAAATAATTGCTTTACAATAATGATTATTCCGATAGCAGCCAACATACCATGCACCGCAGCAGATGGAAAAAAATCGCCCAATTTTCCAACTTTTAACAATCCAAATAAAAAGATGATGAGTCCAGCGATGAAAATAGCTGCGAGAGCATAAGGAAGTCCGCCGGGATTAGATTCCGTCCAAACGCCGCCAAGACTTTCGATTGC
>JBEDAD010000211.1:0-3075 GCA_041177985.1 Bacteroidota bacterium
TCTTTTTTGGTCAACGGCATGATTGCCACTTTGTAGGGAGCTAATGCTGGCGGCAAGGATAAAACCGTTCTTTCGGAGCCGTCTTCCAATACTTCATTTTTGTGTGAAGCACTAAGAACCGCTAAAAACATACGGTCTAGTCCAACGGAAGTTTCGACTACAAAAGGCACATAATTCTGATTCAGTTCAGGATCAAAGTATTGCAGTTTTTTTCCGGAGAATTGCTCGTGTTGCTTCAAATCAAAATCAGTTCGGGAATGAATTCCTTCCAATTCCTTGAAACCCATTGGAAAATTAAATTCTATATCTGCTGCTGCATTGGCGTAATGTGCTAATTTAATATGGTCGTGAAAACGGTAATTTTGATCGCCCAAGCCAAGTGCTTTGTGCCATTTCCCGCGTGCTTCTTTCCAGTATTCGTACCATTTCATTTCTTCCCCGGGACGCACAAAAAATTGCATTTCCATTTGCTCAAATTCACGCATTCTAAAAATAAACTGACGTGCTACAATTTCATTGCGAAATGCTTTTCCAATTTGTGCAATACCAAAAGGAATTTTCATTCTACCAGATTTTTGCACGTTCAGAAAATTAACAAAGATTCCCTGTGCCGTCTCCGGACGCAAATATATTGTAGAAGCATCTCCAGCAACAGAACCTAATTCCGTGGAAAACATCAAATTAAATTGGCGCACTTCCGTCCAGTTTTTTGTGCCGGAAATTGGACACACTATTTCTAGGTCAACGATTAAATTATAAACACCCTCCAAATCATTTTTGCCCAATGTTTCGCGCATTCTATCTTCAATCTCTTTGATCTTCTCCTTGTTGCGTAAAACGTTTGGATGCGTAGCGCGGAATTGGGTTTCATCAAAATCATCTCCGAATTTCTTGATTCCTTTTTCCACTTCTTTTTCAATCTTCATGCGGATTTTTTCGATAAACTCTTCTATCAAAACATCAGCTCGGTAGCGCTTTTTGGAATCTTTATTGTCAATCAATGGGTCATTAAATGCATCTACGTGTCCCGAAGCTTTCCAAGTAGTTGGGTGCATAAAAATTGCAGAATCAATTCCTACAATATTTTCATGCATTTGCACCATCGACTTCCACCAATAGGATTTAATATTGTTTTTCAGCTCAGAACCCAACTGGCCATAATCATAGGTTGCAGCTAATCCATCGTAAATTTCTGAAGATGGAAATACAAAACCATATTCTTTAGCGTGCGATATAACCTCTTTTAATTTATCTTCTTTGTGTTCCATAATTACTGCTTTTGTCTCTCAATGGCTCAATAATCGGGTACAAAAATTGATTATACCTTCTTCTTTTCCCATGAAAAAACAGGTGTTTATTTCGTTGTTTCTATAATTTGTTCAATATAATTCAAAATCTTTTCTTTTCCGAATGCCGATTCACTCGACGAGGTAAATACTGGTGGCAAGGCATCCCAATATTTCAGCATTTCCTTTTTATACTTTGCCAGATTTTTTTGCAGCGCAGTAGAAGAAATTTTATCAATTTTGGTGAAAACCATTGAAAAAGGAATCTGCTTTTCACCACACCAATTCATGAATTCCAAATCTATTTTTTGTGGTTCCAAGCGCGAATCCAACAAAACGAACACGTTTAGCAATGGTTCTCGTTTCGTCAAATATTCCGCGATAAAGATCTCCCATTTCTCGCGAGAAGTTTTTGAAACCTTTGCATAACCATATCCCGGAAGATCGACTAAATACCATTCTTTATTGATTATAAAATGGTTTATCAATTGGGTTTTCCCCGGGCGACCGGATGTTTTGGCAAGATTTTTATTTCCTACAAGCATGTTAATCAAGGAGGATTTTCCAACATTGGATCTACCGATAAAAGCAAATTCAGGTTTGGTGTCAGACGGACATTCTTTCACATCTGTATTTGAAATAACAAAAACTGCTTCCTTGATTTTCATGGCATTTATTTTCTGCAAATATAAGGTCTGCAGCGTGGATATCCAATTCATTTACCGCGATTTGAAAATTAACATTTTTTTAGTCCAAAAGGCTTGTTTTTGCCTTACATTTACACAATCAAAAATAAAAAAATGAAAACCTTCGCACTCTTTTTTTCCGCTTTCCTGTTAATGAGCGCTTGTTCTTCCGAGCCGAATGTTGTGTTGCTTCGAACGGAAAAAAAACATAACGCTGTTAAACCAGCTGTTCAAGCAAATCGACTTCTCACCTTGGACGTAGAAGGAATGACATGTGAAATGGGCTGTGGCGGTAGTATTCGGAAAGAACTGAAAGCTACTGGTGGCGTTGAACGAGTAGAATTTAACTTTATTGAAGGCAAAAAAATTCAAACCGCAAAAATATCTTTTGACAAGGATAAAATTTCCGCAGATGAAATGGTTACGATTCTAACCAGCATGAACGACAAGCAGTTTAAGGTTGGGTCTATTCGTTCGGAAGCAATTGAGGTTCCGGTTTCAACAGAATCTGTTAAAGCAAATGCGGATGCACCTGAAAAAATAAAAATTTCAACATCCACGTATACCCTTCCGAATTTAATGGATATTTTATCCAGTTTTGTCAATTAAGGCAGGTTGTTTTTCCTAATTGAAAATTTGTTTCAGTAGGATTTCTTATTTTTGTGGAAATTAATCCCCCCTGAATGAAACTTCATTACCGAGAAATTGGAGAAGGCCAACCAATGCTAATTCTACATGGCTTATTTGGATTTTCCGACAATTGGCAAACGCACGCTAAAAAACTTTCGGAATATTACCGCGTTATTTTAGTTGATTTGCGTAATCATGGGCATTCAGATTGGAGCGATGATTTCTCCTACCCAATAATGGTGGAAGATCTTCAAGAACTTTTCGAAATGCTTTCCTTAAAAAAAGTTATCCTAATCGGACATTCGATGGGCGGAAAAGTTGCCATGTTATTTGCTCAAAATTATGCACAACAACTGGACAAATTGGTTGTTGTTGATATTGGCGTAAAGGAATATCCAAGCCACCATCAACACATTCTTGCTGGAATGCATGCAATCGACCTACCAACTATTCAATTGAGAAGTGAAGCGGAA